>DVGP01000240.1 GCA_018712665.1 Candidatus Pelethomonas intestinigallinarum
TGGTGGAGACTGCTGGACTCGAACCAGTGACCTCCTGCGTGTGAAGCAGGCGCTCTAACCAGCTGAGCTAAGCCTCCAAATGGACGGGAGCGATTCCACCCGTCCGTGGTGACGCGTACGGGAATCGAACCCGTGTTACCGCCGTGAAAGGGCGGTGTCTTAGCCGCTTGACCAACGCGCCAAGGGCTGACCCGGTGCGGGTCATGGTAGCGGCGACTGGATTCGAACCGGTGACACTTCGGGTATGAACCGAATGCTCTGGCCAACTGAGCTACGCCGCCATGTCTAGGTTTTTCAAACGGGCAGGAACTACTATACCGAAAAAAGCGCGTTTTGTCAATAGCTTTTCGAAAAATTTTGGATAAAAATTTCCTGCCCCGATCCGGTCTCCGGACCGGGGCAGGGGAGGGGGGGTCAACTTTGCTTTACCGCGTCCACGGCGGCCAAAACCTGGGCCTTCACCGACGGCAGATCGCCCTCCAGGGTAGCTCCCGCTGCCATGGCGTGACCGCCGCCCCCCAGCAGGCGGCAGACCTTGGTGGCGTTGACCCGGCCATTGGCCCCGGTGCGGAGGCTCAGCTTCCACTGGCCGGGCTCTAACTCCCGAAGCAGGGCGCCGCAGTCCACACCCTCCACCACGGTGGCCAGTGCGGACAGGTCCTCGGCGTCGTTCTCCGTGGCGCCCACCCGCTCCATGAGGGCGATGGGCACCGCCAGAAACACCCCCCGGCCCTCATGGAAAAACTCCAAGTGGGATAGGATGTCCGCCTCCAGGGCGATGCGGGCCCGGGTCTTGGTGCGGAAGTGGCGCTTGTTCACCGAAAAGTAGTCGATGCCGGTGGCCAGCAGCGCTGCCGCCACCATATGGGTGTTGGCGGTGGTGTTGGCATAGACGAAGCAGCCGGTGTCGGTGGCTACAGCGGCGTAGAGGGGCAGGGCGACCTCTGCCGTGACCTCCCCCAGCTCCCGGCAGATCTCGTAGACGATCTCCCCGCAGGCCGCCCGGCCGGAGTCTACGCACTGGGCCGCGCCGAACCCCTCGAAGGAGGGGTGGTGATCGATGGCCAGGCCGATCCGGGGGAAATAGGCCTCCGCCGCCGGGAAGAACAAGCTCCTGGCGGCAATGTCCACGCTGACCACAAAGGAGGGCTCGTATCCCTCAGGGGCCCAGTAGGGGGCGGCGTAGACGGCGTTCACCGCCGTGACGTCGGGGTTGGGGAGGATATAGGCCTCCTTGCCCCGCAGCCGCAGGGCGGCGCACAGGCCGGCGGCGCAGCCGATGGTGTCTCCGTCGGGCCGGCGGTGGGTCAGGATCAAAATGTTGTCCTGCCGCTCCAGCAGTTGAGCGGCCTCTCTGGTCGTCAGCATCTCAGTCCTCGTCCTCCAGAATGATGTGCTCGTTGGCGGGGTTGGGGGGCTTGACCACGTCGGGGTCCCGGAGCATCTCCAGGATGTGGGCCCCGTGCTGGATGGAGTCGTCCGCCACGAACTGGAGCTCCGGGGTGTACCGCAGCCGAAGGGACGCCCCCAGTTCCCGCCGCAGGTACCCCGAGGCTGACTTCAGCCCCTTGAGCATGTCCTTCTCCCGGCTCTTGTCCAGGGCGCTGACGTAGACCTTGCACCAGCGCAGGTCGCTGGTAGTGTCCACGTGGGTGACGGTGAGCATCCCGCCCTGGAGGCGGGGGTCCTTCACCGTTCGCAGCAGGGCGCTGAGCTCCCGCTGAATCTCCTCGTTGATCCGTCCGATCCGGTTGTTTGCCATGGTATCTCTCCTTTCCGGCACAGTGCGGTTATGGTTCCTCCCGGCGGCCCAGCAGGTAATCAGTCGATACGCCGAAAAAATCCGCCAGAAGAACCAGCTTTTCGATTGTTGTGGAACGCGAGCCGCTCTCAATGGTGCTGATCGCCTTGTGGGACAAGCCCACTGCTTCCCCAAGCTCCTTCTGGCTCAGTCCCCGCTGTTTCCTCAACTCATATATTCTCTGTGAAAAAAAGGGCATGTAATCCATAGCTGCTCCTTGATATTTACCAATAAGTAGAGTGTTCTGCTTATTGGTAAATCTATTGCTGGTGAGGTGATCTTATGAATGTCCTTTTTGAACTGCTTTTTAACGCCTGGTGCGCCCCATATGATCCCAGGCAGGTGCCGGAGCATCTGCGGGGGGACCCGGTAAAGGCCTACGGCCAGTACGCCTTCCAGGAGGGCTTTCGCCTGGGCCTGGGGCTGGCGGTGAGCTCCCTGAGGGGCGGCGAGCTGGAGGAATTACGCTAGACCGGCCGGGCGAACTCTAGCCTGACCTCCCGCTTTTCCACGTCCGTCTCCGAGTAGGCGGTCAGGTCAAAGCCGATAAGGGCAAAGCCGTTTTTCCGGTAGAAGCGGATGGCCGGGGCGTTGCAGCTCTGGGTTTCCAGCACCAGGGACCTGGTCCCGGCGGCGCGGGCCTCCTCCACCGCCCGCTCCATCAGGGCCGACCCCACGCCAGCCCTGCGGCGGCCCTCCGCCACCCAGATATTGCTCACCCGCATCCGGTTGTTCCATTGCTCATGGCTCAGCTCCAGGAAGCCTAAATCCTCGCCGTCCATCCGGGCGGCAAAGAGCCGGGGCTCCTCCAGCCAGG
>DVGP01000241.1 GCA_018712665.1 Candidatus Pelethomonas intestinigallinarum
GTCAGCCCTGGGGCCGCACGGCCACGCTCTCCACGGGGATGGAGCCGAAGTGGGTCAGCTCCTCCCCGTCGGACAGCAGCCGCAGGGACTCCACCGTCTCCAGGGAGTAGAGGGACTCGGCAAAGGACCAGAGGATCAGCCGCTGGGTCTCCTCGTCCTCGGGAAGCTCCGCCAGGGATTCGGAGGACAAGTTCAGATAGCACACGCCGTCGGTCACCCACACGCCGATCACCCCGAAGCCTTCCGGGATCACGGCCGTCAAGGCGCGGTCCTCCGGGCCCTCCAGCAGGGCGGCGATCAGGTTCTCCGCCAGGGTCTGGCCCTCGTAGATGTCCAGGGTCCGCCGCTCTCCCGCCAGCTCGCCGCTCTCGTTGAGGAAGTAGAGGGTCGCCTCCACCGTCTGGAGCTTGTCGTCCATGGTGGACAGCAGCACGTCCCTCTCCCGGAGCACCTGCTTGGGCTGCTGGGCCATGGTCCGCCCCTGGACGGTGACGGTGACGGAGGTGATCCCCTCCAGCGCCGTCAGGGACAATGTCAGGCAGTAGTCCGCCAGCGTCAGATCCACGCCGCCCAGCTGGCCGAAGCCGGAGGAGAAGTCCACCACCGCCCGCTGGTCCTGGAACTCCAGGGACCGGAGGGTCACCCCCTGTGGGATGGGACTGGCCAGGTCACTGGCCTCCGGGCCGGCGATCAGCCGCTCCACCACCGCCTCCGCCCGCTCCTGCAGGGAGGCGTCCTCCGGCAGGCTCAGATCCGCGGCCTCCGCACGAATGGCGTCGCTGCCGCTGGCCTCCTCCGCCAGGTAGTAGATCAGATCGCCGCCGGCAGCCTCCTGGTCCTCGGCGATGAGGCCGCAGGCGGCCAGAAGCAGCAGCGCCGCCAGCAGCGGGATCAGCCTCTTTCCTCTCACGGTCCCTCCTCCTCTCCCAGCCGGCAGGGCAGGGTCACTATAAACCGCGTACCGCCGCCCGGCGCGCCCTCCGCGCGGACAACGCCGCCCCGGCGGCTGACGGTGTCTCTGACGATGCTCAGCCCTAAGCCCGTGCCCCCGGCAGCCCGGGACCGGGCCTTGTCCACCCGGTAAAACCGCTCGAAGACCCGGGGCAGGTCCTCCGCCGGAATGCCGATGCCGTTGTCCTCCACGGTGATGGTGGAGGTCTCCTCCCCCATGTCCACGGAGACCCGGACAAAGCCGCCTCTCCGGTTATATTTCACCGCGTTTTCCATTAAGTTGTAGAGAATCTGGTGGATCTCCCCCGGGGTGGCCGCCGCGGCGGCCCCGTCGGAGCAGGCGGTAACGATCGACACGTCCTTCTCGTCCGCCACCGGCCGCAGCATCTTCACCACCCGCTCCAGCACCGGGGAGATCTCTACCCGCTCCGGCGTCTCCGCCACGCCGCTGTCCAGCCGCGTCAGCCGCAGCAGGTCCTCGGTGATGCGGCTGAGCCGCTCCGCCTCCTGGCCGATGTCGCTGACAAACTCCCGGACAGTGGCGCCGTCGATGTTTTCGTTCTGTAAAATAGAGTCCGTCAGCAGCCGGATGGCGGCCAAAGGGGTCTTCAGCTCATGGGAGGCGTCGGAGACAAACCGCCGCCGGGCGTTCTCCGTCTCCTGCAGCCGGTCCACCAGGTCATTGAATTCCCCGGCGATCTGGGTATACTCATCGTGGCCGGAGAGCACGGCCCGCTGGTTGTAGGCCCCCTCCCGAACCCCCCGGATGGCGGTGAGCAGACTGTCCAGCCGCCGGGTCAGGCCCCGGGAGAAGGCGAGGCTCACGCACACCACCAGGATGGCGATGCCCACGGAGATGCGCATGAGGTTGTTTTGCAGGTCCTTGAGCAGAGACGCCTGCTGGGTATCGTAGTCGTAGACATATACAGCCCCGATGATCTGGTTGCGATAGAGCACCGGCTGGGCGGCGCTGGAGCGGAAGGCGCCCTCCTCATAGACGCTGTAGACCGCGCTGTAGCCCCGGAGGGCCTGGACCAGCTCCGTATAGAACACATAGTACCCCGCGGCGCTGCCCACTTCCCGGGTGTCGTAAAGGGCCAGGCCGTTCTCGTCGGTGACCACCGCCCGGGAAACGCCGTCGATCTCCACCGCCTCCATGGCCTGGGCCACATTCTCCTCCGTCAGCTCCTCCAGGCCCGCTACGGCGGTATTGATGGCCGAGGCGGAGGCCTGGAGGGCGGTGTGTTTGGCGCGGAACACCAGGTCCTCGCTGACCAGCAGGGGGTAGGTGTTCATCAGCACCAGGACGATGAGGAGGATGGACATGTAGCTGACGCTGATTTTCAGCTGCAGGGAGATTGTCGCCTTCTTAGCCTTTGAAATAGTAGCCCACCCCCCACTTGGTCAGGATGTGCTCCGGCTCCGCCGGCGTGCGCTCCAGCTTCTCCCGCAGGCGGCGGATGTGGACATCCACCGTGCGGTAGTCCCCGGTGTAGGAGTAGCCCCACACCACATTCATCAGGTTCTCCCGGCTGTACACCCGCCGGGGATTCTTCATCAGGAGCTCGATGAGGTCGTACTCCTTGGCGGTGAGCTCCACAGTCTCCCCGTCCCGGATGGCCACCCGCTGCTCCGTGTCCAGGGTCAGATCCCCCACAGTGATGCACTTGTCGGGCTTTCCCTGGGCCCCGCCGGAGGCCCGGCGGAGCATGGCCCGGATCCGGGCCTTCAGCTCCAGGATGTTGAAGGGCTTGGTGATGTAGTCGTCGGCCCCGCACTCAAAGCCGATGATCTTATCCGCGTCCTCCCCCCGGGCGGTGAGCATGATGATGGGGACGTTGGAGAACTCCCGGATGCGCATACACGCCTCCAGCCCGTCGATCTCCGGCATCATCAGGTCCAGTATGATCAGATCGAAGGTCCCCGTCCGGGCCAGCTCCACCGCGTCGGCGCCGTTGTAGGCGCACTCCACCTGGTAGCCCTCGTTCTCCAGGTTGAACTTGATCCCCTTCACCAGCAGCTTCTCGTCGTCTACCACCAATATTTTCATGCAGCATGTTCCTCCGCCGTCTCGATTTCTTCTCCCTCCGGCCCGTTTCCCAAAGTGATCTCGTCCCGGAACCCCGCCAGGGTTGCCTCGCCGATGCCCTTCACCTCCAGCAGGTCCTCCGCCGTGGTGAAGGGGCCGTTGGCCTCCCGGTAGTCGATGATCCGCTGGGCCAGGGCCGGGCCGATGCCGTGGAGGGTGTCCAGCTCCTCCAGGGAGGCGGTGTTCACATCCACCAGGGGCGCGGGCTCCGGCGTCACCGGCTCCTCCGGCTGGCGGGCGGTGGTGATGGTGTAGTCCGTCCCCTCCGCCGTCTCGCTCATGTGGACGTACAGCGCCGCCAGGGCCGCCAGGAACAGAACCCCCAGCAGCAACAGAATTCCCTCGGTTTTTGTGAGCTTTCCGGGCACTTTCACAGTTGAACTCCCGCCTTTTTTTTGATATACTGAAGCAGTATCCTGTCGATTTCCGGCGGAAGCCGCCGGGAGCCGGCACACACAAGAAACTTACACTGTGAAAAAGTATACCATATTTTTTTGGAGATTGATATGAAAACTCGCCGTTTTTTCTCAGTTTTTTTCTGTCTGCTGCTGGCCCTCTCCCTGGCCGTTCCGGCCCAGGCTGAGGAGGGAGACATCGGCGACTGGGAGGTGGAGGCCAAAGCCGCCCTGCTGGCGGACCCGGACACCGGGGAGGTGCTCTACGCCCGGAACATCCACGAGCGCCTCTACCCCGCCAGCACCACCAAGGTCATGACCGCCCTGCTGGTGCTGGAGGCGGTGGACCGGGGAGAGCTGGCCCTGGATACGGTCCTCACCGCCTCGGAGACGGCCATCGCCAACCTGCCCCCCGACGGCAGCAACGCCGGCATCCAGGTGGGGGAGGAGCTGACGGTGGAGCAGCTGCTCAACTGCATCATCGTGGTCTCCGCCAACGAGGCCGCCGACATCCTGGCGGAGGGGGTGGCCGGGTCCATCGACGCCTTCGTGGAGCGGATGAACCAGCGGGCCGCGGAGCTGGGGTGCACGGACACCCATTTCGCCAACACCAACGGTCTGCAGAGCGTGGACCACTACACCTCCGCCTGGGACCTGTACCTCATCGCCCAGGAGGCCATGACCCACGAGATCTTCATGCGGATCTGCGGCATCAAGTCCTTCCAGATCCCCCCCACCAACCTATCGCCCGACACCCGCACCTACTACACCACCAACTATCTCATTGACCACCACCGCAACGCCAGCTACCTCTATGACGGCGCCACGGGCATCAAGACAGGCTCCACCAGCGACGCGGGTTACTGTCTGGTGGCCTCCGCCACCAGGGGGGAGCGCACCCTGGTCAGCGTGGTCCTGGGGGCCGAGCGGGTCACTCTGGAGGACGGCACCCAGGACACCAAGAGCTTTTCCGAGACGGTCCGCCTGTTCGACTGGGGATTTGACCAGTTCAGCCGTCAGGTGATTCTAGCCGAGGATGAGCTGGTGGACGAGGTGCCGGTGGCCCTCAGCCAGGAGCAGAACTCCGTAAAAGTCCACCCCGCCGAAGCCGTGGAGCGGCTGATCCCCAACAACCTGGCTCTGGAGGACATCCAGCGGACCATCACTCTGGACCAGGAGGAGGTGGACGCCCCCGTCGCCGCGGGGCAGAAGCTGGGGGAGATCACCCTCAGCTACGGCGACACGGTGTACGCCACTGTGGACCTGCTGGCCGACGAGGACGTGAGCGCCTCCCGGCTGCTGGTGTTCCAGCGGGACCTGATCGAGTTCTTCCAGCGGCCCGTGGTCCGCATCTCCGCCGCCGCCGTGGCGGGGCTGATCGTGCTGCTGATCATCCTGCGGCTGGTCATGGGTTCCCGCCGGCGGCGCTATGGCCGGGGCTACCGGGGGAACCGGAGCGGCGGCTACCGTGGCCGGAGGCGGTAAGCGGTCCTTCCCAGGGCCCCCAATATCTGTGACATAAAAAGCAGCGCCCCCTCCGCCGAAAGTCGGAGGGGGCGCTTGCTGTCTTTACCAGCCCATCTGGCCCTGCCAGGCCCGGGCCCCGGCGCAGTAGGGGACGCCCTTGGCGTCGTGGAACTGAACAAACTTGACGGTGCCCAGATCGCAGGACACGTATCGCTCATAGTCCGGCTGATAGAGC
>DVGP01000242.1 GCA_018712665.1 Candidatus Pelethomonas intestinigallinarum
GCAAGTACCAATAGAAACATGTATCCCATTAACAGGGCCGGAGGCCGAAGTATCGCTGACCGCCAAACTATAGATTAGAAAAAGAACTTAATTCAGTGGCACTACAATATCAAATCTGAAAAATCCGATTAGGCAAAAAATCGGGGACCGGGGTGTCCCCGGCGGCGTTTTGGTCACTTTTTCGCCGAGGAAAAAGTGACCCGGGGTGTGGGGCCGGGGAGGCCCCGCATGCCATCGAATCGAATGGCACCTATTCGGGAAAAATGTTTTTCCCCACCCGCCCGGCGAAACGCGAATCAGCCCTGCATCGGCCAGTTGCGCTGGTACAAAAAAATCAAAAGTCCCCTGCCGGCGGAGCCGGCATGTGAAAAAGGAAAGGAGGCGCTGGAATGACAAGGGAAGAGCAAAAAGCGTTAAAGCGGCAGCGCCTCCGGGAGCAGCGGCGGAAGGAGCGGGAGGCCTGGGAGGCCGCCCGGGGTCCTCTGGACCTGCCCTTTCTGCTGCTGGTGCTGGTGCTGCTGGTCATCGGCCTGATCATGCTCTTGTCCGCCTCCTTTCCATCCGCCCAGGCGGAGCCGGGCGGGGACCCGCTGGCCTATTTCAAGCGCCAGGGAATTTTTGCCATCCTGGGACTGGTCGCCATGTTCTGGGTATCCAAGATCAACTACCAGCGGTTTCGTGGCCTGGCCAGGATCGCCATTGTGGTGTCCGTGGTTCTGCTGCTCCTGGTTCTGATCCCCGGGGTGGGAATTACCCGCAACAACGCCACCCGATGGCTGGGCATCCCCGGAACGGAGTTTCAGTTCCAGCCCTCGGAGGTGGCGAAGCTGGGGGTTATCGTCTATTTCGCCGCGTCTATCTCCAAGAAGCGGGAGAAGATGGGCCAGTTTCGTACCGGAATCCTTCCCTACGGCCTTCTGCTGGGATTCATCTCCCTGCTGGTGTTGATGGAGCCCCACATGTCCGGGGCGGTGCTGCTGCTGGGCATCGGAGCGATGATGATGGTGGTGGGCGGCATCGACTGGAGGTGGATCGCCGCCGGCGTGGGCGCTGTGGGCTTCGGAGCTTATTTGATGCTCTTTACTGACCTGATGGAGAAGATCGGCTATAACTCCGACCGGATCGCCACCTGGCGGGACGCGTTCTGGGACGCAAAGGACAAGAGCTACCAGATGGCCCAGAGCTTTATCACCATCGGCTCCGGGGGCCTGCTGGGGGTGGGCCTGGGCAAGAGCCGGCAGAAGTTCATGTTCCTGCCGGAGGAGCACAACGACTTTATTTTCGCTGTGGTCTGCGAGGAGCTGGGGCTGGTGGGGGCCACCCTCATCATGCTGCTCTTTGCCCTGCTGATCATCCGGGGCTACTGGCTGGCCATCCACGCCAAGGACCGTTTCGGCAGCCTTCTGGTGGTGGGCGTTACCACCCAGATCGCTTTGCAGACCTTTCTGAACATCGCCGTGGTCACGGGGCTGATCCCGGCCACTGGCATCTCCCTGCCCTTCTTCAGCTACGGCGGCACCGCTCTGGCCATCCAGCTGGTGGAGGTGGGGGTGGTGCTGTCGGTGTCCAGGCAGATTCCCGCGCCCAAAAGCGGGTGATCGGTTTGACGCGTCTTTGATGCGTCTATGTAGACGCACCGCACCGATGCGCTTAGATTCGCATATCGCCGGGCGGGTGGGGGAGAAACGTCTCTTCCCCCGAATCGCTGCTATTCTGTTCAATGGCTCCCGGGCCTCCCCGGCCCGGACCCGGGTGACTTTTTAGCGATAAAAAGTCACCAAAAATCGCCGGGGACACCCCGGTCCCCGATTTTTGCCCAATCGGTCTTTATCAATGGGGATAATTTGTGCCACTGAATTACGTTTTGGTATCTAATCTACAGTGGGTCTATCGACGATGCTTCGGCCTCCGGCCCTGTGAAAGGGGTAGAGGTTTCTTTGGTACTTGTTTGTGAGATGTTGCGCTTATGAAAAAAGATAAGCGAAACAACGTTTCGCGAAAAAAGTTCTTTTGATACTTTTCTTTCAAGAAAAGTATGGATACCGTTTGATTGAGAAGGGAGGTCCGGGCGGGGTGCGTGTGATCTTCACCTGCGGGGGGACCGCGGGGCATGTGAATCCGGCGCTGGCGCTGGCGGGCTTGATCCGGGCGCGGAAGCCGGACAGCGAGATCCTCTTTGTAGGGGCCCGGCGGGGGATCGAGCGGCAGCTCATCGAGGAGGCTGGCTGGCCCTTCCGGGCGGTGGAGATCTCCAGCTTCCACCGCTCTCTGAAGCCCCGGGAGATCCGGCACAACCTGATCTCCCTGAAGAACCTGGCCCTGTCCCCGGCCCAGGCCCGGGCCATTTTGAAGGACTTTCCGGCGGACCTGGTGGTGGGCACCGGGGGCTACGCCAGCTATCCGGTGGTCCGGGCGGCGGCGAAGCAGGGGATCCCCACCGCCATCCACGAGTCCAACGCCATTCCCGGCCTGACCACCCGGCTGCTGGAGGACCACGCGGACCTCATCATGGTGGGGTTCGAGGAGTGCCGGAAAAACTATAAGCACCCGGAGAAGGTGCTGGTCACCGGCACCCCCGTCCGGGGAGACTTCTTCGCCTGCACCCGGGGGGAGGCCAAGGCTAAGCTGGGCCTGGACGACGGCCGGCCGGTGATCGTCTCCTTCTGGGGCAGCCTGGGGGCCGCGGTGATGAACCGGCAGATGGCGGAGTTCCTGGCCCTGGAGGCCGGGGACGGCGTGCCATTCCACCACATCCACGGCGCCGGCACTGTGGGCTGCCGGCAGATGGGTACATATCTCGCCCAGGCCGGGGCAGACTTAGAGAAAGCGCCGGGGCTGGAGGTCCGGGAGTACATCCACGACATGGGCACGCTCATGCGCGCCGCCGACCTGGTGATCTGCCGGGCCGGGGCCAGCACCATCAGCGAGCTGACGGCCCTGGGGGTGCCGGCCATCATCGTGCCCTCCCCCAACGTGGCGGGAGACCACCAGACCTACAACGCCCGGGTCCTGGCCGACGCCGGGGGGGCGGTGATGATCCCGGAGAAGGACTCCTCCGGGCGGCTGCTCTACGACACAGCCCGGGCTATCCTGACGGACGACAGCCGCCGCCGGGCCATGGCCCAGGCCATGGCGTCCCTCGGCACGGTGGACGCCGCGGAGAAGATCTACAGCGCCGTCATGGCCCTGCGCCGCCGGTAGCAGGCCGGATTCCCCCGCATATGATGGATTAGTTTGCTTCAATCCATCTGCGGAGGGATCTATATGAGTGAGATCATCATCCAGGGGGGCCGCCGCCTGGAGGGTACGGTCCGGGTCCAGGGAGCGAAAAACAGCGTGCTGCCGGTGCTTGCGGCCACCATTCTCCACCCGGGGCAGACCGTGCTGCGGGGCTGTCCCCACCTCAGCGACGTGGAGGCCAGCATCCGCATTCTCCGCCACCTGGGCTGCTCCGCCCAGTGGGAGGGGGAAGAGCTGGTGGTGGACACCTCTTCCATGGACCGCTGGGACGTGCCCGACCATCTGATGCGGGAGATGCGCTCGTCGGTGATTTTCCTGGGGGCCATCCTGGCCCGGCTGGGCTGGGCGGAGATGAGCTACCCCGGGGGCTGCGAGCTGGGGCCCCGGCCCATCGACCTCCACTTAGCCACCCTGCGGCGGCTGGGGGCTGTGATCCGGGAGGAGGGGGGCGGGCTCCGATGCGAGGCACACCACATGGCGGGCCGGGAGATCGCCCTGAGCCTGCCCAGCGTGGGGGCCACGGAAAACGCCATCCTGGCCGCCTGCGGGGCGGAGGGGGAGACCGTCATCGTCAACGCCGCCCGGGAACCGGAGATCGAGGACCTCCAGACCTATCTGCGGGCCATCGGCTGCGCCGTCCGGGGGGCGGGGTCCTCCACGGTGTGCGTGGAGGGGCGGCGGGAGACCCACGATGCGGTACATACCATCATGCCCGACCGGATCGCCGCGGCCACTTACCTGGCCGCTGTGGCCGCCGCCGGGGGGGAGGTGGAGCTGGAGAACGTGGACTGCCGCCACCTGTCCACCGTCACCGCCGCCCTCCACGAGGCGGGGTGCCAGGTGGAGGGCGGCGAGGGGCGGGCCTGCCTCCGCAGCCGGGAGCGGCTGCGGGCCATCGGAACCGTCCGCACCGCCGCCTACCCCGGTTTTCCCACCGACGCCCAGGCCCTTCTCATGGCGGCCATGCTCCGCGCCCGGGGGTCCACCATGTTCGTGGAGAACATCTTTGCCAACCGCTACCGCCATGTGGATGAGCTGCGGCGCATGGGGGCGGATATCAGCGTGGCGGGCCGGGTGGCGGTGGTCACCGGGGTGCCGAGGCTGTACGGAGCCGAGCTGCGGTGCACCGACCTGCGGGGCGGTGCGGCCATGCTGGTGGCGGGGCTGTCCGCCGAGGGCGTCACCCGGGTGGGGGACATCCACCACATCCGCCGGGGCTACGAGGATCCGGTCCGGGACCTGCGGGCCCTGGGGGCGGATATCCGCCTGGAGACTTGATACAAGAGAGACAGAGAGGAGTGAGAGCCATGCCGAGAAAGCGGGGCAGCGCCCGCCGGCGCCGGAGGAGGGGAAGCTTAGGCCCCCTCCTGCGGGTGCTGTCGGTGGTCCTGGCCGCCGTGGCCATCGTGGCGGCTCTCACTCTGTTTTTCAAGGTGGACGAGGTGCAGGTGACCGGCGGGGGCCGCTACACGGAGGAGGAGATCCGCTCGGCCTCCGGCGTGGAGCAGGGGGACAACCTGATCCTTTTGGACAAGTACCGCATCGCCCAGCGGATCTATACGGCGCTGCCCTACATCACGGAGGTCCGCATCAACCGCCAGCTCCCGGACGTGCTGCTGGTGGAGGTGGTGGAGACCCAGGCGGTGGCGGCCGTCCAGGGGGCCGGGGCCTGGTGGCTGGTGAGCCCCACCGGCAAGGTGCTGGAGGCCGTGGACAGCGAGGCCGCCCAGGACTACCTCATCCTGGAGGGGATGACCGCCCAGGACCCCGCCGCCGGGGAGCGGCTGACTCTCAGCGAGGAGGACAACCTGGACGCGGAGACCCTGATCTCCCTGCTCAGCGCCATGGAGACCCGGGGCGTGCTGACCCGGACCGACAGCGTGGACGCCTCCGACCCGGAGCAGCTGGTGCTGGACTATGACGGCCGGTTCCGGGTGGAGATCGGCTATGACGCCGATTTCGGGTTCAAAATGGACTGCCTGGTGGCCGCCGTGGCCACCTTCCAGCCCAATGAGACGGGCATCATCCGCATGACCATGAGCAACGACAGCGAGGTGCGCTTTATCCCCGACGGCGGATAAGGGCCATCGGGTTTGGAAAGTTTTTCCAGACACCCGTTTCCGGCCAAAAATTTCAAAAAAACAGAGGATCAGCTATTGACCTGGTGGGGAAAAAAGCATACAATAAATAAAAGTTAAGTACTTTACCGAGGCACTTTATCTGGGGGTCGCATCCCCTGATGACATACGGCAGCTACAACTCTTGGTAGGAGGAACCTTTATGGCAATCGAACTGGTCACCGCTCCCGACAACGTGGTGAAGATCAAGGTCATCGGCGTGGGCGGCGGCGGCAGCAACGTGGTCAACCGCATGGTGCGCGCCGGCGTGACCGGCGTGGATTTTGTGGCGGTGAATACGGACAAGCAGGCGCTGAACGTGTCCAGCGCGGGGTATAAGATCCAGATCGGCGAGAAGCTCACCGGCGGCAAGGGCGCCGGCTCCGACCCGGAGGTGGGCCGCAAGGCCGCCGAGGAGAGCCGCAGCCAGCTGGGCAAGGCCCTGGAGGACACCGACATGGTGTTCATCACCGCCGGCATGGGCGGCGGCACCGGCACCGGCGCGGCCCCCACTGTGGCCGAGGCCGCCAAGGAGCAGGGCATCCTCACCGTGGGCGTGGTCACCAAGCCCTTCGGCTTCGAGGGCCGCCGCCGGATGATGCAGGCGGAGAAGGGCATCGAGGAGCTCCGGGGAAAGGTGGACTCCCTGGTCATCATTCCCAACGAGCGCCTGAAGTATGCCACCGACCAGAAGATCACCTTCGCCAACGCCTTTGAGATTGCCGACGATGTGCTGAAGCAGGCTGTCCAGTCCATCTCCGACCTGATCCGTGAGACGGGCTTCATCAACCTGGACTTCGCCGACGTCACCGCCATCATGAAGGACGCGGGCCTGGCCCACATGGGCGTGGGCCGCGCCGCCGGCAAGGGCAAAGCCGAGGAGGCCGCCCGGCTGGCCATCTCCAGCCCCCTGCTGGAGACCTCCATCAAGGGCGCCCGGGGCATCCTGATCAACGTCACCGGCTCCATGGACATCGGGCTGGAGGAGGTGGAGCAGGCGGCCTCCCTGGTCCAGGCCGAGGTACATCCCGACGCCGTCACCATCTTCGGCGCCACCTTTGACGACACCCTGGAGGACGAGATCCGGGTCACCGTCATCGCCACCGGCTTTGAGGAGAAGAAGCCCAAGGAGAGCGCTGCCGGCAGTGCCGCCGCCTCCGGGGACAGCTCCAAGGAGCGGTTCGACAACATGTTCTTAAAGCCCAAGGAGGAGGAGAAGGAGGAGAGCGACCCCTTCGACGATATCCTGCGAATTTTCAGCAACGACCGGTAAACGCCGATTTTGCTATTTTTTGGAAAACACCACAGACTTTGGTCTGCGGTGTTTTCTTTTTTGCCGCCGCGGCCCGGCGCTGGGCGGATCTTCCATGACAAACCGCCCGATTTTTAGAAGCGGCGGCGGCGAGTAATTCCGCCGGATCGGCGCAAAGTAACGGTGCTGTCCGCGAAAAACGACAGCGATTTTTTTCGAAAGGGGTGATGAAATGGATGGCAGGACAGAACAGGAACGGGCGGCGGGCCAGGGTTGTTTTCCTTAGCGGACTGCTGCTGGCCTCCTCGCTCTGGGGACTGCAGGGACCAGCCGCCGCTCTGGAGGCGGAGAGCCTGATCCCGGTGGGACACACCATCGGGATCAAGCTTTTCGCCGAGGGCGTGGTGGTCATCGGCCTGGCGGAGGTGAAAACAGCCCAGGGGACGGTGACTCCGGCCGCGGCCTGCGGCCTGCGGGTTGGCGATGTGATTGAGGAGGCCAACGGCGCCGAGGTGGCCAGCAGCGAGCAGTTCGCCGCCCTGCTTCAATCCGGCGGGACGGTTGACCTGGGCATCTCCCGGGACGGCGAGAGCCTGACGCTGACGGCTCAGCCGGTGCTGGGGGAGGACGGCGCCTACCGCCTGGGGGCCTGGATCAGGGACAGCATGGCGGGGATCGGTACGGTGACCTTCTATGACCCCGCCACCGGGACCTTCGGGGCCCTGGGCCACGGCGTGACGGACAGCGACACGGGGATGCTGCTGCCCCTGGGCGACGGAGCCGTTATGGACGCGACGGTGAAGGCTGTGAAGCGCGGCAATGCGGGAGAGCCCGGTGAGCTGAAGGGCAGCTTCAACCTGACGGAGGACATGGGCGTGCTGTACGCCAACACAGACCGGGGCGTATTCGGCACGATGGACGGCTGCGATCTGGCTGACGGCGATCCGGTCCCCGTGGCCCAGCCCGGGGAGGTCCACGCCGGGGCGGCGGTGATCCTCTCCAATGTGAAAGGGGACGCCGTGGAGGCCTACGACATTGAGATCACCCGGGTGTTGGGCAGCACAGACACCCAGAACCTGCTGCTCCAGGTGACGGATGACCGCCTCATTGAGGCCACCGGCGGCATCGTCCAGGGCATGAGCGGCAGCCCGATCCTCCAGGACGGAAAGCTGGTGGGAGCGGTGACCCACGTGATGATCAACGATCCTCAGAAGGGCTACGGCATTTTGATCGAGAACATGCTGGACGCCGCGGACGCGGGGGAGCAGGCATGACGCGGACAGTATGCCCGGGAGACGGCAGCGATGCCGCCTCCCGGGCGCTCCCATATTATCATGAATGGAATGGTCTCACTGCCCCAGTCCGTAAAAGCCGGTGACCGGGTCCCGGAACAGGGGGAAGCGGGGCGGGACGAAGGTGCAGAGAACAAAGGCCGCGGACAGCAGCAGGAGAAGGACCAGGGCGGACGCCCGGGCCCCGCCCCGGCAGCGCCAGTCCCGGGCCAGCATCCTCGTCTCCGCGAGAAAAGCCGCGGCAGCGGCCACAAAAAAGATGGCGATATCCACCCACATAACGGAGACGTCCAGGGCCCCGGTGTAGGTGTAGTAGAGGGCCGGGATCAGCGCCAGCCCCAGGAGGGTGCCCAGGGCCTTGGCGGGCCAAAATCCCCGGGAATACCCGCCCAGGACCGCCCGCTCCGCCCCGGCCCACAGCAGCATGGGCCAGAACAGCAGCTTCATGTGCTCCCACACCGACTCGTTCACCGCGGCGAAGGGGGCGGCGGCCACGCTCTCCCCGCTCCACTGGTAGAGGAAGTGGAGGGCGGTCCCCGCCGCGCAGACGAATAAAAATCCTCCCAGCTGCCAGCGGGCCACTCTGCCGCCCATCGCCTCTCCCCCTTGCCTGTCAACACTTCTCAGGAGAAAGTATATGCGCCCGGGTCCGGTCTTATACGGACAGCACCGCCACCTGTGCCGGGGTGTCCGCCGTCAGCTCCAGACGGTTCGCGTCATAGTGCCGCACCAGCTCTTTGGAAAACAGGGCCAGGAAGGGCTCCACAGTGTCGATCTCCCTCAGGCCGAAGGCCTCCGTCCGGTAGTGCATGGGCACGATCACCCGTGGGGAGAGGGCCTCCGCCACCGCCTTGGCCCCCCGGGCGTCAATGGTGTAGAAGCCGCCCACCGGGACCAGCAGGGCGTCGCAGGGCCGGAGGGCCCGGACCTGCTCCGCTGTGAGCTGGCAGCCCAGGTCCCCCAGGTGGACCACGGACAGCCCCTCGGCGGCAAAGCGGCGGATGGTGTTGGGACCCCGGAGGGCGCCGCCCTGGCCGTCGTGGGAGGAGGGGACCTCCGTGACGGCGAAGGGGTCCTCGCCGCCCTCTGCCAGCGTTACATTTTGGGTGTGGTTGTGGTCAAAGTGGCCGTGGCTGCAGTAGACGGCGTTGGCCCGCGCCGCCGTGTCCGGCAGCCCCGGCACCCCCTGGAAGGGGTCCACCAGGACCCGGAAGCCGCCGCTCTCCAGCAGGAAGCAGGAGTGGCCCAGCCAGGTAATGGTCATGCGACAGTCCTCCTTTTTATCTTCGTCGGTGGTCAGCGGATGAAGTTGGTCTTGACCGGGGGCTCCTGGACAGGGGGCTCCAGGCCCGCCGCCCGGCCGGCCTCAATGGACTTGAGCAGCCAGGCCATGTTGTGGCCCAGGGTCCGCATGACGGCCAGCCCCTCCTCGTCCCGGCGCACCTCATCGGGGGTGGTGCCGTGGACCATGTTCCAGTACCGGGAGGAGACCACCGGCATCTGATTGATGGTAAAGTACTTGTTCAGCTGGTCCAGGGTGGCGGTGGTGCCCGCCCGGCGGGCGGAGGCCACGGCGGCGCCGGGCTTCAGACGCAGATGCCTGCCCGCGGAGTAGAACAGCCGGTCCAGGGCGGCGGTGATCTGCCCCGAGGCGGCGGCGTAGTGGACCGGGGAGCCCACCACCAGGCCGTCGCATTCCCGGACCTTCTCCGCGGCGGCGTTCACCACGTCGTCGATCACGCACCGGCCCAGCTTGGCGCAGGCGTTGCAGCCAAGGCACCCGCTGATGGGCGCTTTGCCAAGCCAAAAAATCTCAGCCTCTACTCCGTCGGATTCCAGAGCTTTGGCCACTTCCGCCAGAGCGGTATAGGTGCAGCCCTTCTCATGGGGGCTTCCGTTGAGCAGCAGTACTTTCATAAAAAACGACCTCCTTGCAGCCATGAATTCTATCTCCAGTATACCAGAGTTTTTGAGGAGATGCAATGCGGCGGTGCAGAATCAATATGCATAGCTGTGAGGAATATACCTTGTGAATTAGCGCAAAAATATGGTATATTGGGGAAATAAACAGGGCGTTCTGCTGACGCATCCAGAAATAGATAAATATTTATACAAAACATGATGAAAAACTATTGACAAATCGCGCCTGCCGTGATATGCTCCCTAACAATCTCCCCCGGTGTCTCGGGGAGAGGAAATTGGATGAGAGATCGGATCGATGAAAGGAAGATCGCAATGAAGAAGTTTTTGAGTTTGGTTCTGGCCCTGGCCCTGGCCCTGAGTCTGGCCGCCTGCGGCGGTACGGGCAACAATGGCGGCAATACCACCGGCAACGGCGGGAATGCCAATACCAGCGCCGACACGAATACAAGTGCGGATGCCGATACCGGCGACGATGCCGGCGAGGCCGGGTTCACCACCGTGGAGGAGGGCAAGCTCATCATGTCCACCAACGCCGCCTTCCCTCCCTATGAGATGACCACCGACGACGGCGGCTTTGAGGGCATCGACGTGGAGATCGCCCAGGCCATCGCCGAGAAGCTGGGCCTGGAGCTCCAGATCGACGACATGGATTTCACCGCCGCCCTGGAGGCTGTTCAGGCCGGCATGAGCGACATGGCCATGGCGGGCATCACCGTTAATGAGGAGCGTCTGGCGGTCATGGATTTCTCCGACACCTACGCCACCGGTGTTCAGGTGGTCATCGTCAAGGAGGGCTCCGACGTGACCCTGGACAACCTGGGCGAGCAGCTCATCGGCGTGCAGAACGGCACCACCGGCTGGCAGTTCTGCAGCGACGACTTCGGCGACGACCATGTGGCCGCTTTCGATAACGGCATTACCGCCGTGCAGGCCCTGGTAAACGACCAGGTGGACTGCGTGGTCATCGACCAGGGTCCTGCCGAGGTGTTTGTCTCCGAGAACCCCGGCCTGACCATCCTGGAGACGGAGTACGCCATTGAGGACTACGCCATCGGTGTGAACAAGGGCAACACCGCCCTGCTGGACGCCATTAACGGGGCTCTGGCTGAGCTCCAGGAGGACGGCACCATCCAGTCCATCATCGACAAATATATCAGCGCTGAATAATTTTGGCACATATCCCGCAAAAGGGGCGGCTCTTGCCGCCCTTTTTGCCATGAACAGACATCAAGGAGGGAAGAGATATGGCTCTGTCCCAGCTGTATGAGACCTGGGATGCCCTGTCCCGGTCCGGGACCGACCTGGCCTGGTGGCAGGATTTCTTTATCGGCTTCTATCGGGCCTTTATCGAGGAGGACCGCTGGCAGCAGTACTTAGAGGGGACGGGGACCACCCTGGTGGCCACCGCCCTGGCCCTGCTCATGGGCGTGATTCTGGGTGTTGTGGTGGCTGTGGTCCGCACCGCTCACGACCAGCAGCGCCCCGGCCGGAAGAAGAACCCCGTTTTGGGTGCAGTCAACGCCATTTTCAGGGTATATGTCACCGTTATCCGGGGCACCCCCATGATGCTCCAGCTGCTGATTTGGGCCTTTGTGGTGTTTAAGAGCCGCCAGTATACGCTGGTGGGCATCTTCGGCCTCGGCATCAACTCCGGCGCCTATGTGTCCGAGATCATTCGGGGCGGCCTGATGGCGGTGGACGGCGGCCAGATGGAGGCCGGACGATCTCTGGGCATGAATTATTTTGATACCATGCGGTTCATCGTCATCCCTCAGGCGATCAAGGCGATCCTGCCCTCCTTGGGCAATGAATTCATCATCCTGTTGAAGGATACCTCCCTGCTGTCCATGATCAGCGGGCAGGAGCTGCTGTACTTTGCCCAGGCCGTTGCCACCCGCACCTATAATCAGATGTTTCCGCTCATCGGAGCGGCCTGCATCTACCTGGTGCTGGTGCTGATCTTCACCTGGCTGCTGGGCAAGCTGGAAAGGAGGCTGCGTCAAAGTGATCGACGTTAAGGATTTGAAGAAGTCCTTCGGAGACCACCAGGTCCTCAAGGGCATCACCACCCACATCGACGTGGGGGAGAAGCTGGTCATCATCGGCCCCTCCGGCTCCGGAAAATCTACCTTTCTGCGGAGCTTGAACCTGCTGGAGCTCCCCACCAGCGGCACCATCACCTTTGACGGGCAGGTCATCACGGATCCCAAGGTGGACATCGACAAGGTGCGGCGGAAGATGGGCATGGTGTTCCAGCACTTCAATCTGTTTCCCAACATGACCGTCCAGCGGAATATCACCCTGGCTCCGGTGCGCACAGGGCTCATGGGCCAGAAGGAGGCCGATGAGGAGGCCCTGCGGCTGCTGCGCCGGGTGGGGCTGGAGGAGAAGGCCGGCGCCTATCCCAACCAGCTCTCCGGCGGACAGAAGCAGCGCATGGCCATCGTCCGGGCCATGGCCATGCGGCCCAAGGTCATGCTCTTTGACGAGCCCACCTCTGCCCTGGACCCGGAGATGGTGGGAGAGGTGCTGGAGGTTATGAAGGAGCTGGCGGAGGAGGGCATGACCATGGTGGTGGTCACCCACGAGATGGGCTTTGCCCGGGAGGTGGGCACCCGGGTCATGTTCATGGACGAGGGCGTCATCATGGAGGAGAACACCCCGGCGGAGCTCTTCGCCCACCCCCAGTGCGAGAGGCTTCAGTCCTTCCTGGCAAAGGTGCTGTAATTACGAGGCGTGGGACCTGCGGGCCCCACGCCTTTTTGCGTGGGCACGAAAGTCCCCCGTATCATAAAGCTGTGGGGTCAAGGCCCCCGGAAAACGATCCTCTTGCGATTTTCTTCCGCGCCCCTTATAATAGCAGAGAAAAAGAACGGGGGAGGAAAAACTGTGATCTGTGCCATCTGTCCCAGGCGGTGCATGGCCCGCCGGGATGCGCAAGCCGGGGAGGGCTTCTGCGGCCTGCCCGCCACGCCGGTGGTGGCCCGGGCGGGGCTCCACCTCTGGGAGGAGCCCTGCGTCAGCGGCGTCCGGGGCAGCGGGGCGGTGTTCTTCTCCGGCTGCGTCCTCCGGTGCGTCTACTGCCAGAACCACGCCATCAGCCACGAAAACTTTGGAAAGCCCGTATCCGTGGAGCGGCTGCGGGAGATCTTTTGGGAGCTCATCGGCCAGGGGGCCCACAACATCAACCTGGTGAGCCCAACCCCCTTTGCCCCCGCCATCCGGGAGGCCCTGGCGGAGCCTCTGCCGGTGCCGGTGGTGTGGAACACCGGGGGCTATGAGCGGGTGGAGACCCTCCGGTCCCTGGAGGGGAAGGTCCAGGTGTGGCTGCCGGACTTGAAGTACGTGGACAGCGGCCTGTCCCAAGACCTCAGCGGGGCGGCGGACTACTTCGATGCGGCCTCCGCCGCCATAGAGGAGATGGTCCGCCAGACTGGGGACTATGTGCTGGAGGCCGGCCTTCTAAAAAGAGGGGTTCTGATCCGCCACCTGATGCTGCCGGGGCAGTTGGAGAACACCAAGGCGGTGCTGGACTGGGTGGCGGAGACCTTCCGGCCCGGCCAGGTCCTCCTCTCCCTCATGGCCCAGTACACCCCCCAGCCGGGGGCGGAGGGC
The DNA here is from genome assembly GCA_018712665.1 of Candidatus Pelethomonas intestinigallinarum. Classification (GTDB taxonomy): domain Bacteria; phylum Bacillota; class Clostridia; order Oscillospirales; family Oscillospiraceae; genus Pelethomonas; species Pelethomonas intestinigallinarum. The sequence continues at coordinate 13,440 of DVGP01000242.1, forward strand.
CTGCTCTCCCGCCGGGTCACCGGGGCGGAGTACCGCGCGGCCCAGCGGTACATGGAGAACCTGGGGATCACCGACGGCTACTGCCAGGACGCCGCCTCCGCCAGGGCGGAGTACACCCCGGATTTCGACTTGACAGGCGTATAAAACTTCACGCGCCCAGGCGCAGGAAGCTTTTGCGCATATGGGCCGCCCCGGCCCATGCGCTTTTGATTTTATGGCCGTGCCGCTGAGAGCGACACATGGCCAATTTTGCGCTGCCTCTGCACGGCAAAAAAAGCATGGCCCCTGGAGAGTGCTCTCCAGGGGCCATGTTTTTTGTGTCAGCCGCCGCGGCAGATATCCCGGCGTGTCTCCCCGGTTCCGCCCATCGGGGAGGACGGGAGCAGGGGAGTTGTCCTCTTTGAATACCGTATTACGGCATGGTGGCCAGCACCTTGCAGATGGCGGCCCGGGTCATGGTGCCGTAGGGGTCCAGGCGGCCGTCGCTGCCGCCGATGACGTCCAGATAGATCAGGGCCCGGAAGTAGGGCAGGGCATAGTCGGGGATCTCCCCGGCATCGGCAAACTGGCTGAGGTCCACCACAGCCGGGGTGTTGTCGGGCAGGTCGGGCTCATAGCCCTCCATGGGAGCGTCGGCGCCGGTGGCCACCTGATCGTCCTCCTCGACGGGCGGGATCTCCGCCGCGGCGGAGGCGTCGATCACCTCCGGCAGCTCGCCGTTCCGCTCCAGGCTCCGGCCCAGCATGGTCACCGCGTCGGCCCGGGTCAGGGTGGACTGGGGCTGGAAGACCACGGTGCCGTCGTTCAGGGTGACGCCGCCCACGATGCCCAGGGTGTACATGGCCCGCACCGCGTCGGCGGCCCAGGCGTCCACCTGGTCCATATCGGCGAAGGGGACCCCGGCGGAGGCGTACTGAGCGGTATCAATGCCCAGGTATCGGGCCAGCAGCACCGCGAATTCCGCTCTCGTCACGCCGTTGTCGGGATAGGCGTAGAGCTGGCCGTCCACCTCCACGCCGGTGAGGATGCCCTGGTGGTACAGGGAGGCCATGAAGGTGACGCCCCAGTGGCCGTCGGTGTCCACAAAGGGGGAGTCGGCGTCCAAGGTCAGCTGGATGGACACGGTCATATTCCCCTTGGATACGGTGACCGTGCCGCTGCCCTCGGTGTAGTTGGTGGTCACCACGCCGTCGGCGCTGATGGTGCCCAGGGCCGGGTCAATGGTGTAGGTGAAGTCGCTGGGATCGGTCTCCAGCTCCAGGTGGTTGTAGAGGACGGACACGTCGATCTCCGCCGTGTCGCCGGGAACCATGGTCACGGAGGTGGTCTCGCTGCCGTCCCACAGAACGGTCATCTCGTCGGGGGTGTCCACCACCAGGACGTCTACCGAGGCGCTCATATCCTCCCAGTAGGCGGTGATGGTGACCAGGCCGCTCTCCTGGGGGGCCACAAAGTCGCCGTCCACGATCTCCCCGGCGGTGGCGGCGAGCTCCACCTCCTCATCCCAGATCGGGAGGTAGTCCCCGTCCACCAGGTTGGCGCTGAGGGACACTGTGTGGCCCGGCAACACCACCGGCGCGTCGGCGGACAGGTAGATGTGGTCGGGCCGGTCGTCCCCCTCGATCTCAGCCAGCAGCAGCAGGTGGTTGGACACCCTCCGCTGGGAGCCGTCGCTGGGGGAGTTGATGACCTGGGCCGTTTCGCTGTCGGGCTTGGAGGCCATGGCGGTGGTGGAGCCGCCGCCGTCAAAGCAGATGGCGGTGACGCAGCCCAGCTCCGCCATTCGCTGGGCCAGCACGTTCAGGGACGCGCCCATGCTGTAGTCGGTCTGCCGGCCGTCGATGGTGTAGAGGACCAGCTGGCCGTCCGCCGTCAGGCCGGCGGCGGTGCGGGGGGCGGCCTCCACCTTGTAGTCCGTCTTGGCCACGCCGTTCTCCACCAGCAGGTACATGGCGCCCACCGCCTCGGTGACGCCGTACCAGTCGGAGTTCGCGGTGAAGGAGACGGTGGCCTGGGTGCCGGGCACGAGGCCCCGAAGGAAGGCCAGGCCCTCCGCCGTACCGGTGGCGGCGGCGGTGAAGGCCACCTGATCCTCCCGGAGGGTCAGGGCGGCAGCCTCCTCAGCGGTCTGCTCCAGGACCTGCTCCACCACCACCGTCAGCTCCCCGCCGATGGCGGCCTCGCCGTCCACGATGGTGCACACCACACTGACGCCGGCGCTGGTGGCTCCGGTGGTGTGGCTGGCGTTGTAGTCATAGGTCATCAGCGTCACGCCGCCGTTTTCCACCCGGGGCTTGTTGATGGCCGCCAGGGTCAGCCGCTGGCCGTACCAGTCGGCGGCGGTGATGGTCAGATTCGGGCTGCCCATGACCACGCTGCCGTCCTCCCGGAAGCCTACGGCATAGTAGTTGGAGGAGCCGGAGAGGATCTCCCCCTCCGAGATCAGCACGCCCAGGGGGTAGCCGGTGACGGTGTCGTAGAAGTCGCCGTTGATGGAGCCCACCACCCGGTAGCCCATGGACTCGTAGGTCTGGGCGGCGGAGGCGGCGGTAAGGCGGTCGCACACGGACACGCCGTAGGCCGCCGCGGCAAAGATACGCCCGCTCTCATAGGGGTCATAGGTGATGTAGCTCTCCCGGCGGGGCTGGTCATAGCCGCCGCTCCAGTAGATGTTCTCACTGAGGGTCACGCCGTCGTGGAGCTGGGTCTCCCGCAGCCACACCTCATCGCCGTAGGCGGCGGAGTAGGCGGCGGCGGAGGGTCCCAGAGCCAGGACCAGTGCCAGGGTCAGGATCAGGGATACTGCTCGTTTCATGGGATCTCCTTTTCTAAGTACATGTGGTGCCTTTGGACTGACCCGGGCCGGCCCCGGGTAACATAATACCTTCCAACTATACCACAGCGGCCAGGAAATGTCCACCATTCTTCCATGGAAAAGTTTTCCCGCCCCTTCGAGGGCCTCTGCCCCGGGGCGACGATTTTTTCCCTCTCCCCCCTTGGTATTTCCTCCGGGCTGTGCTATACTATATTGTCTCATTTTACGAAAGGATGCGTTTTCATGTCCCAACGCCCCGCGAGAAGGCGCGGGCGGGGCCGCCGGGCCCTCCTGATCCTTCTCCTGCTGACCGTTTTTGGCGCGGCCTTCCTGTGGTGGAGCAACCGCTCCCTCCAGGTGGACCGCTTCACCTATGCCTCTCCCCGTCTGCCGGCTGGCTTCGACGGCTGCGTCGTTGTCCAGCTCTCCGACCTCCACGGGGCCCTCTTCGGGGAGAACAACCAGGATCTCATCGACGCCGTCCGGGCGGAGAACCCGGACTACATTTTCCTCACCGGAGACCTGCTGGACCGCTACCGCCGGACGCCCCAGAGCTACGCCGTGGACCTGGGCCGCGCCATGGCCGCCATCGCCCCCACCTACTTCGTCACCGGTAACCACGAGTGGGCTCTCCCCGACGTGCCGGGGCTGAAGGCTCAGCTGGAGGAGGCCGGGGTGACGGTGCTGTCCAACGAGTTTATCACGCTGGAGAGAAACGGGGACGCCATCGTCCTGGCGGGCATCGACGACCCCAACGGCTACGCCGACCAGAAGACCCCGGAGGAGCTGGCCGCCGAGGTGGAGGCCGCCTGCCCCGACGCCTTCTGGCTTCTGCTGGCCCACCGGAACAACCTCTTCGCGGAGCGGTACAGCCGCCTGGGGGCGGATCTGGTGATCTCCGGCCACGGCCACGGCGGCATCATCCGCCTGCCCTTCACCGACGGCCTCATCAGCGTGGAGCGGACGCTCTTTCCCTCCTACACCGCCGGGTTCTACGAGGTGGAGAGCAATGACCTCTTTGTCTCCCGGGGGCTGGGGAACTCCGGACCCAGCTTCCGGCTGTTCAACCGGCCGGAGGTGGCGGTGCTGACCCTAAGCCGTTCCTAGCTTTCGGGGGCTGCGCCCCCGTACCTCCGTTTTTGATGCGCCTGCGCCGGCGCATGGCACCGATGGGCTGGGATTCGCCCGTCGCCGGGCGGGCGGGGGAGAAATATGTTTCTTCCTGAAACTTTTCGGGGGCTTCGCCCCCGTACCCCGAGTTACTTTTTGCTCGTGCAAAAAGTAACCAAAAACACGCATAGGGGTGGGACCCTTTCGATGGGGTCCCTCCCCTATGTACCCCACCCCCGCGACACACCGTCGGCGGCCCCGCCAGGGGCCGCAACCGAGCCCCCGCCCCACCGCCCCCCCAACCAAACAGGGCGGGGGCGAGGCAACGGCCCGCCGAGCGGGCCGCAAGTCAAAAGGCGGCGGGGGGGGCGGCCCCGGAGGGGCCCAAGGGGGCCAGGGCGGAGGCCGGGCCAGGGGCCCGAGCCGGAGCGGCGGCCCCCGCAGGGGAGGCCCCGCCGCCCACCTCTTCCTTGCCAGACAAGGCCCCGGAGGGCCTAATCGTCTCCGAAGGGGTACCAGGGCCGACCCTGTTCGGCGTAGAAGTCGGCGGCGTACTCGACGCACGCCTGTTCGATATACTCCCGGTCCACGTACTCCGGGTACTCCGGCATCCGGGTACCGTGGGCCACGGCGTGGCACTTCCAGCAGAGGGTGATAAGGTTCTGCGGATGATTGGAGCCGCCCTCAGAGCGGTGGACGATGTGGTGAATCTGTAGGCCGGTGGCACTGTCGCACAGGGCACAGCGGTATCCGTCCCGGCGATAGACGGACCGGCGGACGCTGTTCGGGATGTTGGCTGTAATCATGGGGGGTACCTCCTTCGTAAGATGGGCCCGCCGCACCGGGGCCAGTCAAGGGCGGCCCACGGGGGCGGGGCCAACAGGGCCCGCACCACCGGCGGCGGGGGGACGGGAACGGGGGCCGAGGCCCACGGGCACGGCCCGCCGACCGCCGAGAGCGGCGCAAGCCGCCGGGGGCCGCTCGTCTTGACCCTTGACGGCCCTGGTAGGCTGGGGCCCATTGCGAAGGAGGGGGGCCCCATGATGGAGGCCGACATCCCGGGCGGTCCGCCGGGTTCCCCCCGCCGAGGATACCACATCTAGTGCCATTGTGTCCAGCGCGGCACAGCATCTAGTCCCACCGCTCACCCCTGGCGATCTCCCGCATCCGCTCGTTGTTGCAGGCCGTCAGGATGAACCGCCGGAGTTCATGATACGGCGTGGTCCCCTGCCGTCGGCACCAGCGGCCGAAGCGGGCCGCTTGCTGGACGCTGACGTGGGTGGACACTGTGCGGAGGTTGCGCCGGTCCCATCGTGCTTGCCGGTTTCTTCTGCCTGGTTTTTCCACAAATTCACCCCCTTTCCCCCTCTGGATGTACTGTAGCACACCGGGCCGTCTTTAGCATCTCTGTGATTTTCCCGGCGGCTTTTAGAATTGCTGTGATTTCCCGGTAGTCGTACGCATGTTCGTGCACCCTGCCCCGCAGGGGCATACCCCAAAGGGCTTTCGATGGGGTCCCTCCCCTATGTACCCCTCCCCCACGACGACACAAAGGGGGCACGCCCCCTTTGGATACCCCCCTGTATTGCCGGAAGTCCGATGTGAGAATAAAACGGCCCCGGAGGGGCCGCTCCGAGGCAAACCAGCGGAGCGTTTGCCGAGGAAGAAGGAGGCACAGCGAGCGAAGCCTGTCGCTTGCGGCAGGATGAGGGATGCGGAGCTTGTGCCGACGCGGACGGCAGGCGGAGTATCGTTGATAGACCCGCTGTAGATCAGATGACAAAAACCTGATTCAGTGGCAGAGAAGTTTCCATTCTGATAGAGACCGATTAGACAAAGGAATCCAAAACCATTGGTTTTGGCGGTTTTTCGGTTCACTTTTGGGCGTCCAAAAGTGAACCGCGGGGTTCGGGGGCGCGCAGCCCCCGAGACACCCGGGATGTGGGGCCGGGGAGGCCCCACATGCTACCGAATAGAATGGCAGCTATTTGGAAGAAGAAATGTTTCTCCCCCGCCCGCCCGGCGATGGGCGAATCTGAGCCCATCGGTGCCACGCGCTGGCACAGAGCGCAAACAGCAGGGCCGCCCGCCCTGTGAGTGCCAAAATTTCCCCTTGACCTTTTACCAGCAGATATGGTAAGATGGTGCCACAATCGAATAGCGGCCCGGTTGGGCCGCCCTGAAAAACTGTGACGGAGAGGGCCGCGGAGGCAGCCTTTCAGAGACCCGGCGGTTGGTGCGAGCCGGGAAGGCGGGACCGCGTGTTTGTAGCTCCCGAGTTGGAGGGAAGAAACCGGCGGATGCCGGGAGTAGAACCCTCCCGTGCCTGCCGCGTGAGAGCATAGGGCTTGCTGGAGCCCGACGAGGGGCGCTGTATTTCGGCGCAATTTGAGTGGTACCGCGGGTATTGTTATATACTCGTCTCAAAGATTACCGTATCTTTGGGGCGAGTTTTTTGTTTTGCCCCAGGACAAAAGGAGGAACGATTCATGAGGCAGCAGATGACCGCCGGACTGGATTTGAAGCTCCAGGAGATGGCCGCCCGCATCCGTGAGCTGCGGGAGATCGTGGGGCTGAGCCAGGAGGAGATGGCCCGGCTCACCGACGTGGACCTGGCGGAGTACCAGCGGTGCGAGGACGGGGAGAGCGACCTAAACTTCGCCTTCATCTACCGCTGCGCCCAGGCCTTCGGCGTGGACGTGACGGACATTGTGGAGGGCTCCAGCCCCCGCCTGAGCAACTACACCCTCACCCGGGCAGGGGAGGGCCAGCACGTGGAGCACGCCCACGGCATGACCTACTACAACATGGCCGCCCGGTTCAAAAACCGCGTGGCGGAACCCCTGTACGTGGTGGCCCAGTACAGCGAGGAGGCCCAGCTGAAGCCCATCGAGTGCACCACCCACGAGGGCCAGGAGTGCGACATCGTCCTCTCCGGCCAGCTGAAGGTCCAGGTGGGGGAGCACATCGAGATCCTCAACCCCGGCGACATCATCTACTACAACTCCACCGCTCCCCATGGCCTGGTGGCCACCGGCGGCCGGGACTGCGTGTTCTACGCCATCGTCCTGGGCGGCGGCGAGGAGGAGGCCCAGCCCCTCCCCGCCCGGGAGAAGAAGCTGGAGCGCCCCGCCTCCCCGGAGGAGGCCGCCCAGCCCCCGCGGATCTGGGAGAAGTTCATCGAGGTGGACGAGGGGGCAGACGGCTCTCTGAAAAGCATCCGGTTCAAGGACCCGGACAAGTTCAACTTCGCCTTCGACGTGGTGGACGGCCTGGCCCGGCGGAAGCCGGACAAGCTGGCCATGCTCCACGTGGACCGGCACAAGGAGGAGCGGTACTTCACCTTCTCCGACATGTCCCGCTACTCCAGCCGTGCGGCCAACTATTTCCAGTCCCTGGGCATCAAGCGGGGGGACCGGGTGCTGCTGATCTTAAAGCGCCACTACCAGTTCTGGTTCGCCATCCTGGGGCTGCACAAGCTGGGGGCCGTGGCCCTGCTGGCCTCCAACCAGATGATGACCCACGACCTGGAGTACCGCTACCAGGCGGCGGGCATCTCCGCCGTGGTGTGCACCTCCAACGGCGAGGTCAGCCGGCACGCCGAGGAGGCCGCGAAAAATTTCCCCGGCATGAAGCTCATCATGGTGGACGGCTGCCGGGAGGGCTGGCACGACTTCGACCAGGAGTTCCGGCTCTACAGCGACGAGTTCATCCGGCCCAAGGACGCCCCCTGCGGCGAGGACCCCATGCTCATGTTCTTCACCTCCGGCACCACCGGCTTCCCCAAGGCGGCGGTCCAGTGCTACAAGTACCCCCTGGGCCACTTCATTACCGCCAAGTACTGGCACTGCGTGGACCCGGAGGGGCTGCACCTGACCATCAGCGACACCGGCTGGGCCAAGGCCATGTGGGGCAAGCTCTACGGCCAGTGGCTCAACGAGGCGGCGGTGTTCGTCTACGACTTTGACCGCTTCGACGCCGCGGACATCCTGCCCATGTTCGCCAAGTACCACATCACCACCTTCTGCGCCCCGCCTACCATGTACCGTATGCTCATCAAGCAGGACCTGAGCCGCTACGACCTCAGCTCCATCCAGCACGCCACCATCGCCGGGGAGGCGCTCAACGCCGAGGTGTTCCACCAGTTCCAGAAGGCCACGGGCCTGAGCCTCATGGAGGGCTTCGGCCAGAGCGAGACCACGGTGATGATCGGCAACCTGGTGGGCATGCGGCCCAAGCCCGGCTCCATGGGCAAGCCCGTGCCTCTCTACCCGGTGGACCTGGTGGACCACGATGGCAACAGCGTGGCCGACGGCCAAGTGGGGGAGATCGTCATCCGGGCGGAGAAGACAGACATCTGCGGCCTCTTCCGCGGTTACTACAACAACCCCGAGGGCACCGACGCCGCCTGGCACGACGGACTGTACCACACCGGCGACACCGCCTGGCGGGATGAGGACGGCTACTTCTGGTACGTGGGCCGGGTGGACGACCTGATCAAGTCCAGCGGCTACCGCATCGGGCCCTTCGAGATCGAGAGCGTCATCATGGAGCTGCCCTACGTTCTGGAGTGCGGCGTATCCGCCGCTCCCGACCCCATCCGGGGCCAGGTGGTCAAGGCCAGCATCGTCCTGGTCCCCGGCACCGAGGGCACCGAGACGCTGAAAAAGGAGATCCAGGACTACGTCAAGAAGCACACCGCCCCCTACAAGTATCCACGGGTGGTGGTGTTCCGGGACAGCCTGCCCAAGACTGTCAGCGGGAAGATCATCCGCAATAAACTTTGATTGAATTATTATCTATGGAAATCAGACGAGTTACCTTATTTGCCGGGCACTACGGCTCCGGCAAGACCAACATCGCCGTCAACTTCGCCCTGTACCTGGCCCGGCAGGGGAAGCGGGCCGCCATCGCGGACCTGGACATCGTCAACCCCTACTTTCGCACCAAGGACAGCGCCCGGGAGCTGGAGGAGGCGGGGGTGGACCTGATCTCCCCCCAGTTCGCCAACTCCAACGTGGACCTGCCGGCCCTGCCGGCGGAGGCCTACCGGCTGGTGGAGGACCGGAGCCTGTACGCCGTCATGGACATCGGCGGCGACGACCGGGGGGCCTACGCCCTGGGCCGGTACACCCCCTTCCTCCTGGAGGAGAGGGACTACCAGATGGCCTTCGTGGCCAACCCCTGCCGGCCCCTGACGAGGACGCCGGAGGAGGCCCTGGAGGTCATGCGGGAGATCGAGGCGGCGGGAGGCCTGCCCTTCACCGCCATCGTCAACAACGCGAATCTGGCCCATGAGACCACCGCCCGCACCGTGCTGGAGGCCGTCCCCTACATGGAGGAGCTCAGCCGCCTCAGCGGCCTGCCCATCTGGATGACCACCGCCGAGGAGGCTGTGGCCGCCCAGCTGGCGGGGAAGCTCCCGGATGTACTGCCCATGCGGCTCCAGGCGAAGTACTTCGATCTCCCGGAGCAGCGGCGGGCGCCGCCGCCCAAACCGCTGTTTGGATAGTTTTCCAGAGCGGGACGCTCTGGATACCTCTTATGTGGGGCCTCCCCGGCCCCACGCCCCGGCCTACTTTTCCCTCGCCGGAAAAGTAGGCAAAAGGGCGCCCAGGAGGGGGACACTTTCGATTGTGTCCCCCTCCTGGGAACCACCCCCCGCAACGACACAAAGGGGGCTTGCCCCCTTTGGATTCCCCCGCATATCATATAGATAGTTTCGTTTCCTAT
>DVGP01000243.1 GCA_018712665.1 Candidatus Pelethomonas intestinigallinarum
TCACTTTTGGGCGTCCAAAAGTGAACCCCGGGGTGTGGGGGTGGGTAACCCCCACAGGACCTGAACCGCGGGGTGCGGGGGCGCGCAGCCCCCACAAGGTCACGAAAAGAAACGATTGGCCCGTTAGGGCCAAAGATCCCCCCTCGAGGATGCCATGAGTGAAAAGAAACGAGTTCTTTGTGTTGTAGGCCCCACCGCCTGCGGAAAAACGAAAATGGGCGTGCTGCTGGCCAAGCAATACGGCGGCGAGGTGGTCAGCGTGGACTCCATGCAGATCTACCGGGGCATGACCATTGGCTCCGCCGCCCCCACGGCGGAGGAGATGGAGGGTGTGCCCCACCACATGGTGGCGGTGGCGGACCCCGCTGAGAGCTGGTCCGTGGCCCGGTTCACCCGGGAGGCGGACCGCCGCGTTCAGGACATCCTGGCCCGGGGGAAGCTGCCGGTGCTGGTGGGGGGCACGGGGCTCTACCTGGACGCCCTCATCGACGGGCGGACCTTTGCCGCCGGCCAGTCCGGCGGGGCCGTCCGCCGGGAGCTGGAGGAGCGGCTGGCCGCGGAGGGGATCGAGCCCCTCCTCTCGGAGCTGCGGCAGGCGGACCCGGAGGCCGCCGCCCGGCTGCACCCCGGGGATGAGAAGCGGATCATCCGGGCCCTGGAGGTCTGGCGGGAGACCGGACGGACCATCACCGAGCACAACCGGGAGACCCAGCGCCTCCCGAAGCGGTACGACCCCCTGTACATCGGCCTGACCTTCCGGGACCGGGGGGACCTGCGGGCGCGGATCGACCGGCGGGTGGACGCCATGGCCGCCGGGGGGCTGCTGGAGGAGGTCCGGGCCCTCCGGGACCGGGGGGTGCCCCGGGAGGCCACCGCCCTCCAGGCCATCGGGTACAAGGAGCTCCTCTCCTGGCTGGACGGGGAGACTTCTCTGGAGGCGGCCCTGGACCAGGTGAAGCTCCGCTCCCGGCAGTACGCCAAGCGCCAGCTCACCTGGCTGCGGCGGAACCAGGCCATCCACTGGATCTGCTGGGAAAAGGAGCCGGATTTTGCCGCCGGGCTCCAGGATGCGACACGGTTCCTCTCCGCCCAGGGGCTACAATGTCCCTGAGGCGGACAAGCCCAAGCAGCTCCTCCGCCTCCACTACATACAAAGAGAGGCAGACGAGCTATGACAAAGAACCCCAATTTGCAGGACGTGTTCCTGTCCTCCGCCCGGCGGGGGGAGATCCCCGTCACCGTGTTTCTGGTCAACGGCTTCCAGATGCGGGGGACCATCACCGGCTTTGACCCCTTCACCGTGACCGTCTCCGCCGAGGGAAAGCAGAGCCTGATCTACAAGCACGCCATTTCCACCATCTCTCCCGCCCGGCCTGTGGACCTCACCGCCTGGGAGAACGGGGAGTAAGCGCGGAAATTCGCACCGCCCGCACTGCGAAGTGAAGCGGACTCTCTCAGTGTGTCAAAGAACTCCCTTCAGAAGGAAAAAGCCGCTCGGAGCTGGGGGAGCTCGAGGGGGCAAAGCCCGCCTCGAATCCAATCGAATGCCCCGCAAAGCCTTGCTGTGCAAGGCGTGCGGCCCACGAAGTGGGGACTTTCCCACTGCGGGGCAGTGGGAAAGTAACGGCATTTTTAGGCTGCAAAAAAGTCTGACAAGACTTTTTTGACAGCTGGCAAAAGGAGTGATACATACCCATGAAGACCGGGACCCTGGCCACCAGGCTCACGCTGGCCGCCATACTGCTGACGGTGCTGATCTACTTCGGCGTCAACGTGGCGGCCTACTTCAACGACCCCTTCACCACCACCCTGGCCTACGGGTACACCAGCGAGAGCGCGGTGACCGTGGCGGGCTACGTGGTGCGGGAGGAGGAGGTCCTCACGGGACAGGGGGACCTGATCTATGTCTCCCGCCGGGAGGGGGAGAAGGTGAGCCAGGGGGGCACCGTGGCCCTGATCTACCCCAGCCAGGAGGCCCTGGACAACGCCAACACCCTGCGGGACCTGGAGGAGCAGCTTCAGCAGCTTCTCCAGGCCAGGAACCTGACCGGCGGGACCCTGGCCACGGCGCGGCTGGATGAGGCGGTGTCCGCCTCCCTGGTGGACTTCCGCTCGGAGCTGGCCCAGGGCAGCCTGGAGGGTGCCGCCTCCGCCGGGGAGACCCTGCGCTCCGCTGTCCTCCAGCGGAGCTACGCCTACACCGGCACCGAGGCCCTGGAGGCGTCCATCGCCTCCCTCCAGGCCCAGGTCAGCGACCTCACCGCCGCCGGGAGCGGCGGCGCCACCCGGATCACCGCCCCCCAGGGGGGGATCTTCAGCAGCCTGGTGGACGGCTATGAGACGGTCCTCACGCCGGACATGCTGGAGGATATGACCTGCCAGGACTACCGGGATCTCCCCGCCGCCTCCGGCGGCGGCAGCGTGGGGAAGATGATCTATGGTACCGAGTGGTACTATGTCACCCTCATGCGGACCGCCGACATGGGTTCTTTGAAGGTGGGGGACTCGGTGACCCTCCGCTTTCAGACCGGCCTGGACCGGGATCTGACCATGACCGTGGAGCGGATCAGCGACGAGGACAGCGGACAGCGGCTGGTGGTTTTCTCCTCCAGCCGGTACCTGAACCTGACCACCCTGCTGCGCCACCAGAACGCTCAGATCATTTTTGACAGCTACACGGGCATCCGGGTCCCCCGCAGCGCCGTGCGCATCCTGTGGGAGGACGTGACCGACGAGGACGGCGAGGTGGTCTACCGCACCGACGGCACCCCGGAGCAGGAGCAGGTGGTGGGGGTCTACTGCCTGTGGGGCACCACCGCCCGGTTCAAGCCGGTGGAGGTGGTCTGGCAGGGGGAGGACTATATATTGGTAACACCCGCGGAGGGGACGACAGGCACCCGGGTCCTCCGGGACGGCGACCAGGTCATTACCGCCGCGGAGGATCTATACGATGGGAAGGTGATCGAGTGATGGAAAGCAATCAGATCGCGGAAAATATCCGCTCCATCCGGGGCCGCATGGCCGCGGCGGCGGAGCGGGCGGGCCGGGACCCGGGGGAGATCCTCCTGGTGGGGGCCAGCAAGATGAATGACGCGGCGGCCTGCCGGGCGGCCATTGCCGCCGGCATCGACGCCCTGGGGGAGAACCGGGTCCAGGAGATGACGGAGAAGCTGGCCCAGGGGGCCTACGAGGGGGCGCCGCTGCACTTCATCGGCCACCTCCAGCGCAACAAGGTCCGCCAGGTAGTGGGCCGGGTGGCCCTCATCGAGTCCGTGGGCTCCCTGGAGCTGGCGAAGGAGATCCAGCGCCAGGCGGAAAAGCTGGGCGTCACCCAGGACGTGCTGCTGGAGGTGAACATCGGCGGGGAGGAGAGCAAGAGCGGCTTCCTCCCGAAGGAGCTCCGCGACGGAGCCGCCGCCGTGAGGGAGCTGGACCGGCTTCGGGTCCTGGGGCTCATGGCCATCCCCCCGGTGGAGCGGGAGCCCCACGGGAATCTGCCGTATTTTGTGGAAGTTTCCCGTCTCTATGTTGACATAAGCCGCAGTTTGTATCATAATAGTTTTGTATACCTATCCATGGGTATGAGCGACGACTTTGAGGACGCCATTGCCGCCGGGGCCACAATGGTCCGGGTGGGTTCGGCCATCTTCGGCCGGCGGCATTACCAATGATATTGAGGAGGTTCCCCTATGAGCTTGCTTGACGATTTCAAACGCATGATCCGCCCCACCAGCGACGAGGACGACGATTACGACGTGGACTTTGACGAACAGGACTCCCCCTTCCTGGACGAGCGGCCCCGAATGGAGCGGGACCGCCCGGTGGTGGGAGACCGGCGGGGCAAGGTGGTGAACATCCACGCCACCACCCAGCTGAAGGTGGTCCTGGTCAAGCCCGAGCGCTTTGAGAACGCCAGCGAGATCGCCGACCACCTCAAGGAGAAGCGCACCGTGGTGATGAACCTGGAGTCCACCCACAAGGACATCGCCCGCCGTCTGGTGGACTTCCTCTCCGGGGTGGCCTACGCCGGGGAGGGCAAGATCAAGAAGGTGGCGGCCAACACCTACATCATCACCCCCTACTCCGTGGACATCCAGGGGGATCTGATCGACGAATTAGAAAACAACGGCCTGTATTTCTGAGAAAGAAAAGGGATAGGGAGGTAACCACGAGATGATGACCCCGCAGGAAGTGGCCAACTGCACCTTCGCCAAGGCCGTGATGGGCGGCTACAACATGGCATCGGTGGATGATTTTCTGGACAAGCTCACCGAGGACTACGCCGCCCTGTACAAGGAGAACGCCGCCCTGAAGTCCAAGCTGAAGGTGGTGGCGGACAAGCTGGAGGAGTACCGGGAGGTGGAGGACGCCATGCGCTCCACCCTCCTCACCGCCCAGAAGATGGCCAGCAGCATGGTCTCCGAGGCGGAGGCCAAGCGGGACGCGCTCATTGCCGACGCCGCCGGCGCCGCCAAGCGGCGGCTGGAGGAGATCCAGCAGGAGCTGGCGGACCAGGAGCAGCGCCTGGCGGACAAGCGCCGGGAGGTGGACGAGGCCATCGCCGCCGAGGAGCGCCGCCTGGCCGCGGGCCAGCAGGGGCTGCGGGACTTTATCCAGTCCGTCCAGTCCGTGTGCCAGGGCCAGCTGGACCTACTCCAGCGCCTGCCGGAGCTGCCCCCGGAGCCTCAGCCGGAGGCGGAGCCCCAGCCGGAGGAGGCCGAGGAGGCCCCTGTCCAGCCCGTGGACGAGCAGCCGGCGGAGGAGGCGGGCGAGGAAGAGAAGGCGGACATGCTTGACGCCGCCACCGCCCTGGAGATCCAGGAGACCATCGACGCCTTCGCCCAGGAGACCCGGAGCCGGGACCGCCGGAACCGGGAGAAGGGGCGGAAGGACCGCTCCCGGGAGGCCCGGGGCGCCCGCCGGGAGCCTGAGCCCGAGCCGGAGGTGGAGGCGGACCCCTTTGATGACGACCCCGACGCCACCCGGGTGCTGAACCTGGACGACCTGCAGTTCGGCAGGAACT
>DVGP01000244.1 GCA_018712665.1 Candidatus Pelethomonas intestinigallinarum
AGATCCTCTCCGACAGTGTCCGGGCCATTGAGACCTACCACGACCCCCGGCCCGGGTCCATGGGCCAGGTGGTCCTGGCCCCCTGCTCCCCCTTCTCCGTCAGCGAGGATCTGCTGCGGGAGAGCGCCAGACTGGCCCGGCAGTACCGCGTCCGCCTCCACACCCACCTGTGCGAGACCAAAGATGAGGAGCGGTACATGCTGGAGCGGGAGGGGATGCGGCCCCTGGCCTTCCTGGAGAAACTGGGGTGGGTGGGGGAGGACGTCTGGTACGCCCACGGCATCCACTTCAACGATGAGGAGCTGCGGCTCCTGGCCCAGACCGGCACTGGCGTGGCCCACTGTCCCGCCAGCAACATGAAGCTGTCCTCCGGCGTGTGCCGTGTACCGGATATGCTGGAGCTGGGGGTGCCCCTGGGGCTGGCCTTGGACGGCAGCGCCAGCAACGACGGCAACAGCCTGCTGGAGGAGCTGCGCGTGGCCTACCTCCTCCACCGCCTGATCTACAGCGGCCGTGCCCCCTCGGGCTACGACCTGCTGAAGATGGCCACCCGGGGCGGGGCCCGGCTCCTGGGCCGGACGGACATCGGCTCCCTGGAGGTGGGCAAGTGCGCGGACCTGTTCCTCATCGACAGCCGCCGCCTGGAGCTGGTGGGGGCCTGCTTCGACCCGAGGAACGTCCTGGCCACCGTTGGCGTCCGGGGGCCGGTGGACTACACCGTGGTCCACGGTCAGGTCACCGTCCGTCAGGGGCGGCTGGCCCGGCTGGACGAGGCGGAGCTGGCCGCCCGGGCCAATGACGCCTGCCGGCGGTATCTGGCCCGGAATGGATGAGACATTTGCCCCGGTAGAAATTTCAGCATAACGAGGGAACGCAAGAAAACACAGGGGCGGGACCCTTTCTAAGGGTCCCGCCCCTGTGTCATATCCTATTGCGGCATAAAGCGGCTACTCGTCCAGCCACTCCCCGAAATACTGCTGAAACAGCGTCTGGCCCGCCGCCTCCAGGTCCCGGACATAGCCCTCATAGGCCGCCAGCAACCGCTCCCCCTCCTCCGTCAATGTGGCGCCGCCGCCGTGGCGGCCTCCGGCCCGGGACTGGAGGAGCTTGACCCCCAGCTGCCTCTCGGCGTTGCGCAGAATGGTCCAGGCCTTGGAGTAGGCCATGTCCATATCCATGGCCGCCGCCCGCAGGGAGCGCAGGGTGCGCACCCGCCGCAGCAGCATGGCCACGCCGGGGCCGAAGCACTTGCCCTCCCTGTAGAGCCGGGCGGTGATCACCGGGCGGAGGGGGGTGCAGCTGCTGTTTTCCATCTGTTCCAGTTCGTCCATATCCCGTCGATCCTCCCTCCATGTCTTGAAAAGGTCACGTTTGCCGGACAGATCATTCATACCGCCCCCGGGCCCTGAGCCTGCGAACCAGGAAGAGGCTGGGCAGGCACATCAGGAGCACCAGCGCCAGCAGGAAGTGGGGGAAGAGCCACGCCCCGGCCCCCTGGGCCATGAGGCCGAACACCGGCGGGAGCAGCAGGATGCCGGTGTTGGCGGCGGCCATCTGGGTGCCCATGACGGCCTGGGACCGGTCCCTGCCGAAGTTCCGGGGCGTCAGGTAGATCAGGTTGGGGAACACCGGCCCGTTGCCCAGTCCCACCAGGAAGAGGCCGATGGCCGCGGCGGGGACGGGGAGGGGCAGGAGCAGCAGCAGGACCGCTGCCGCCACCACGCCCTGGCCTATCCCGATCAGCCGCCAGCTTCTGACCCGCCCTGCCACCAGACCGGACAGGAACCGTCCCGCCGTCATGCCGATGTAATATAAAGTGATCATCCGGGCCGCCTCGTCGGGGGTCATGCCTTTGCCCTCCGTCAGAAAGGTGCCGCCCCAGTTGTTGCAGGTGTACTCAATGGCGCAGGAGCCCATGAACACCAGCCAGACCAGGCGGATGGACGGGTCCCGGACCTGCTCCCTCAGGGAAACAGCGGCCGGACCGGCCTGGCCGGATGCCGGGTCGGCGGCGTTCCGTTTCCACAGGGGCAGAGAGGCGGCGGTGAGGAGAACGATAACGCCCTGGACGCCGGCCATCAGACGGTACCCGCCCCGCCAGCCCCCCGCCCCCGACAGGGTCAGGGACATGAGGTAGGGGCTGAGGGTGACGCCGACGCCGTAGAAGCAGGAGATGAAGCTGGTGTGGGCCGCCTTGTAGTGGAGGGCCACATAGTTGTTCAGCGCCGCGTCGATGGCCCCGGCACCCAGCCCCAGGGGGAGGGCCATCAGGCAGAGCCAGGGGAGGCTCCCGGCGCAGGAGAAGCCCAGCAGGGCCAGGGCCGTGGCCAGGGTGCTGGCCGCCGTGATGATCCCCGGCCCGAAGCGGGCGATCAGCCGGGCGCTCATCAGGCTGGAGGCCACCGTCCCGGCGGAGATCAGCACCGTGACGAAGCTGGCGTCCGCAACCTGCGCCCCCAGCGCGGGGCCCATGGCGGGCCAGGCCGTCCCGAACAGGGAGTCGGGGATGCCCAGGCCGATGAAGGCGATGTAGATGACAACAAGCAGTACCGTAGCCAAGGGAACTCCCCTTTCTTCCGGTGGCCGGCGCTACAGTACGGACCGGCCCCGGGGGATGAACTGGCCGTCGGGCCCCGCCAGCACTTGGCCCCGGTCCACCGCCAGGGTTCCCCGCAGGTACACTTGATGGATGGTCCCCCGGTCGGGGATGCCCTCGTAGGGGTCGTAGTCCACGTTCTGGATGTGGTCGGCGGCGGTGATGGCGCCCTCCGCCGCCGGGTCGTAGATCACGATGTCAGCGTCGCTGCCCGGGGCGATGACCCCCTTCCGGGGCCAGCAGCCGTAGAGCTTGGCGGCGTTCTCGCTGAGCAGGCGGCACATGGCGGCCTCGTCGATCCGCCCCGCCGCCACCCCGGCGGTGTAGAGGAGGACGCCCCGGTCCTCCACCCCCGGCAGGCCCCCGGGGATCTTGGTGAAGTCCTCCCGGCCCATGCGCTTCTGCTCCAGGGTAAAGGAGCAGTGGTCCGTGGCCACGGTCTGGATCTCGCCGCTTTTCAGGGCCTCCCACAGGGCATCCCGGTCCGCCGCCCCCCGGATGGGCGGGGCGCAGACGTACCGGGCGGCGTCCAGGTAGTCCGCCGCGTCATAGACGCTCTCATCCAGCAGCAGGTACTGGGGGCAGGTCTCCACGTACACCGTCTGGCCCCGCCGCCGGGCGGCGCGGACCTCCTCCAGTCCCTCCCGGGTGGACAGGTGGACGATGATGACGGGGACATCCGCCACCTGAGCGATCCGCAGCAGGCGGCTCACCGCCTCCGCCTCCAGAGGGGCGGGCCGGGTCCGGGGGTGGGAGGCAGGGCCTATGCGCCCGGCGGCCTTGGCCTCGGCGATGAGGGCGTCGATAACGGCGCTGTTCTCACAGTGGACCCCGGTGAGGCAGCCCAGCTCCCGCAGCCGCTTCAACGCCCGGTACAGGTCCCCCTCCGGGAGCATCATGGCCGGGTAGGTCATATACATCTTAAAGGTGGGGATGCCCTGGTCCACCATCTCCCCCATCTCCCGGGAGATGCCCTCGCTCCAGTCGTCGATGGTCATGTGGAAGCCATAGTCGCAGGCGCAGCGGCCCGCCGCCTTCTCCCGCCACTTTGCCAGGCCGTAGGCCAGGGTCTCCCCCTTGTCCGGGGCGGCGTAGTCGATGACCGTGGTGGTGCCGCCCCGGAGGGCGGCCCGGCTGCCGGTGGCGAAGTCGTCGGCGGTGACGGTGCCCGCCACGGCCAGGTCGAAGTGGGTGTGGGCGTCGATGAAGCCGGGGAAGAGGAGCTTGCCGGCGCAGTCCACGATCTGTGCGCCATCGGCGGACAGATCGGTCCCCACTGCGGAAATGGTCCCGCCCTCCACCAGCACGTCCGCCGGCCGCGTCCCCTGACCCGACACCACTGTGCCGCCCTTGAACAGTGTGCGCATGATAGGAACCTCCTCGCGTTTTATTTTTCCTTAACAAAAGTATAGCACACTTTATGCTGTGTATCCAGAGGGGAGGTGGCAGAAAGTGGTTTTTTTGAAAAAAGATGTAAAATTTAGACTAGTCAAATAAAATATTATGCGCTATAATGAAGCGGAATGGAGGCGTAGAGGCGAACGCGTCCTGTGGACATCCGCCTGGTAACTGCCCCAACTATTACATTAGGAGGAAAACGTATGAGAAAGTGGAACAAGCTGCTTGCTCTGATGCTGGCGATGGCTATGGTCCTTGGTATGGCCACCACCGCTTTTGCAGCAGAGGATGACGCGGCGACGGCCGACGGAGGCGAGACCCCCGTCGAGGAGACGAACGAGGATGCGGCCGTTGACGAGACGACCCCTGCCGAGGGCGAGGAGACCGCTCCTGTGGAGGAGACCCCCGCTGAGGAGACCCCCGTCGAGGCTGGTTACACCGATGTGACCGAGGCCAACTGGTTCTATAAGGCCGTAACATATGTTACCGAGAACGGCCTGGTGGATGGTGAGACCGAGACCACCTTTGCCCCCAGCGCCGATATGACCCGCGCCGACATGATCGTGGCCCTGTACCGCATGGCCGGTTCCCCCGAGGTCACTGGCGAGAACCCCTTCACCGATGTGGCCGCGGACGCCGACTACTATGCCGCTGTGATCTGGGGCACCTCCAATGGGGTGATCAACGGTACCAGCGAGACCACCTTCTCCCCCGATGATTCCCTCCAGCGTCAGGCCTTTGCCACCATGCTGTACCGCTATGCTGAGCTGATGGCCGCTGATGAGACCACCGACGAGACCGCTCCCGCCGAGGAGGTCCCCGCTGAGGGTGAGACCACCGACGAGACCACTCCCGCCGACGACGCTGCCGCTGCTGACGAGGCCGCTCCCGCCGACGACGCTGCCGCCGCTGACGAGACCGCTCCCGCCGACGACG
>DVGP01000245.1 GCA_018712665.1 Candidatus Pelethomonas intestinigallinarum
GGGGCTCCCGGGCCATGGAGACCTTCTTCTGCTGCGGCCGGATGATCCGCTCGCCCCTCCTCACCGCCGCCCTGGAGGAGGCCTACGCCAACCGCCAGCTCAAGGGCAAGTTCCCCGGCTGCGTCCTCCACGTCGACCTGCCTCTCCACATGGTGGACGTGAACGTCCACCCCGCCAAGACGGTGGTGAAGTTCGTCCACGAGCGGGCGGTGTTCTCCGCAGTCCACCACGTGGTGAAGGATGCCCTGGACGCCGCCGTGTCCCCGACCCCCCAGGCCAAGCCCGCCTCAGTCGTGGTCAACCCCCGGGGGGATTTTTACCAGACTATGGACGCCAAGACCTTCCGGGAGCAGGGGGCCGGAGCGGCCAAGCCCGCCGCCCCGGCGGCCCCCGTCCAGCCCTCCCGCCCCCGGTTCTTCGGCAGCGAGCTGGGGGGCCGGGTGGTGCTCCGGGACAGCGCCCGGCCCATCTGGCCGGCGGAGCCGGTCCCAGCGCCTCAGCCGCCTGAAAAACCCAGCCGGCAGGTCCCCATCTCTCCCTCGCCCTTCCCCCTTCGGGAGGAGCCGGAGGAGCCTCCTGTTCCGGAAGCCCCTCCGGAACGGGTCCCGGAACTGACCCGGGAGCAGGAGCCCGCCGGAGAGGCGGCGCAGCCCCTGGACACGACCTTCCAGGCCGCTCCGGAGGAGCCGGAGCAGACCGCCCTGGAGCCGGAAAAGCCCGCTCCCTGGCGGTTCGCCGGGGAGGTGCTGCGGACCTACATCATCGCCGAGGACGGGGAGGACGTGTACCTCATCGACAAGCACGCCGCCCACGAGCGGATGAACTTCGACCGGATGAAGGCCAGCCAGGAGCCGGTGATGCGCCAGCAGCTCCTGGCCTCCGTGGCGGTGGACCTGGCTCAGGAGCAGTACGCCGCACTGCTGGAGCACCTGCCGTTGCTGGAGGAGTTCGGCTTCGAGGCGGAGGACTTCGGCAGCGGGTGCCTCATGGTCCGGGCCATCCCCTCGGACCTGGAGACCGGCCAGATCCGTGAGACCCTGGAGGAGCTGGCGGAAAAGCTCCTGACCTGCGGCCAGGCGGACCCCGCCGCCGCCCGGGACGCCATGCTCCACACCATGGCCTGCAAGGCCTCCATCAAGGGCGGCTGGGAGACGGATCCCGCCGAGCTCCGGGTCCTCATGGACAAGGTCCAGTCGGGGGAGATCCAGTACTGTCCCCACGGCCGGCCGGTGAAGGTGAAGCTGACCCGGTACGAGATCGAGAAGATGTTGAAACGCGCGTAACGCCCTGCCGCCGCAGGCGGCAGGGAGCATATGAAAGGGAAGAGGAGGCCAGACCATGTCCTTTGTCCATCTCCACGTCCACACGGAATACAGCCTTCTGGACGGCTTCTGCCGCATCGACGGCCTGGCCAAGCGGGTGCGGGAGCTGGGGCAGACCGCCGTGGCCATCACGGACCACGGTGTCATGTACGGCGCGGTGGACTTCTACCGGGCCTGCAAGAAGGAGGGGGTCAAGCCCATCATCGGCTGCGAGGTCTACGTGGCTCCGGCGGGACGGACCAGGTTCCAGAAGGTCCACGAGTTCGACGCCGAGAGCCGCCACCTGGTGCTCCTGTGCAGGGACGAGGAGGGCTACCGCAACCTCAGCTACATGGTGAGCAAGGCCTTCGTGGAGGGCTTTTACATCAAGCCACGGGTGGACAGGGACCTGCTGGGATCCCACAGCCGGGGGCTCATCGCCCTGTCCGCCTGTCTGGCCGGGGAGATCCCCAAGCGGTTGGTCAACGGCAGCTACGACGCCGCCCGGGACTATGCCCTGGAGATGCGGGACATCTTCGGGGAGGACGGGTTCTACCTGGAGCTCCAGGACCACGGCATCCGGGACCAGGCGGTGGTAAACGCCGGGCTCCTCCGCATCCACGAGGAGACGGGGATCCCACTGGTGTGCACCAACGACTGCCACTACCTGGCTCCCGAGGACGCGGAGAGCCACGACGTGCTGCTGTGCATCCAGACGGGCAAGCTCCTGGAGGACGAGAACCGGATGCGCTACGAGCCCCGGCGCTTCTACCTCCGCTCCACGGAGGAGATGGAGCGGCTCTTCGCCCAGTACCCCGGGGCCCTGGAGAACACGGAGAAGATCGCCGCGGCCTGCAACTTGGAGTTTACCTTCGGCAAGTACCACCTGCCGGAGTTCGCCGTCCCGGAGGGGGAGACCGCCCAGACCTACATCCGCAGGCTCTGCGAGGCGGGGTTCCGGGAGCGGTACAAGGGGGAGAAGCCGGAGTACCGCCGGCAGCTGGACTACGAGCTGGACATGATCGAGAAGATGGGCTTCACCGACTACTTCCTCATCGTCTCCGATTTTGTCCGCTTCGCCCGGGAGCAGGGGATCCCCGTGGGCCCGGGCCGGGGCAGCGCCGCGGGCAGCATGGTCTCCTACTGTCTCCACATCACCGACATCGACCCCATGAAGTACAGCCTGTACTTCGAGCGGTTCTTGAACCCCGAGCGGGTGAGCATGCCGGATATTGACATGGACTTCGGCGACACCCGCCGGGACGAGGTCGTGGACTACGTCCGCCGGAAGTACGGCGACGACCGGGTGGCCCAGATCGTCACCTTCGGCACCATGGCCGCCCGGGGGGCCATCCGGGACGTGGGCCGGGTGATGAACATGCCCTACGCCGAGGTGGACGCGGTGGCCAAGCAGGTGCCCAGCGGCCCCCAGAACCTCCACATCACCCTGGACGAGGCTCTGCGGCTGAGCAAGCCCCTGAAGGAGCTCTACGACGGGGACCCCCAGGTGAAGAAGCTCATCGACACCGCCAAGTCCCTGGAGGGAGTGCCTCGCCACGCCTCCACCCACGCCGCCGGCGTGGTCATCACCAAGAACCCGGTGGTGGACTACGTGCCCCTGGCCACCAACGACGACACGGTGGTCTGCCAGTACACCATGACCACCCTGGAGGAGCTGGGCCTGCTGAAGATGGACTTCCTGGGGCTGCGGAACCTGACGGTGCTGGCCGACGCGGTGGAGATGGTGAAGCGGCAGGAGCCGGACTTCTCCCTGGAGGACATCCCCGACGACGACCAGGGGGTCTTTGAGATGCTGACCCAGGGGAAGACCAGCGGGGTGTTCCAGATGGAGTCCGCCGGCATGACCGGCGTGTGCGTGGGGCTGAAGCCTCAGTCCGTGGAGGACCTGACGGCCATCGTGGCCCTCTACCGCCCGGGCCCCATGGAGTCCATCCCCCGGTTCATCGCCTGCAAGCACGACCCCAGCCTGATCTCCTACAAGCACCCGGCCCTGGAGCCCATCCTCTCCATCACCTACGGGTGCATCGTCTACCAGGAGCAGGTCATCGAGATTTTCCGCCGCCTGGCCGGGTACTCCCTGGGTCAGGCAGACATGGTCCGCCGGGCCATGAGCAAGAAGAAGGTCAAGGACATCCAGCGGGAGCGGGGGGCCTTCCTCCACGGGGACCGGTCGCGGAACATCGCCGGGTGCGAGGCCAACGGCATTCCCGCCGACGTGGCGGAGAGCATCTACGACGAGATCTACGACTTCGCCAACTACGCCTTCAACAAGGCCCACGCGGTGTGCTACGCGGTGGTGGCCTACCAGACGGCGTGGTTCAAGCTCCACCACCCCCGGGAGTACATGTCGGCGCTGCTGACGTCGGTGCTGGACTCCGCCGAGAAGGTGTCGGAGTATATCAACGAATGCCGGGACATGGGCATCGCCCTGCTGCCCCCGGATGTGAACCGGTCCCGGGACAGCTTCACCGTGGAGCCGGAGGGCATCCGCTTCGGCCTGGTGGCCATCAAGAACATCGGCCGGGGCTTTATCCAGGCGGTGGTCCGGGAGCGGGAGCGGGGGGGAGACTTCACCGGCTTCCAGGACTTCTGCGAGCGGATGTACGACAGCGACATCAACAAGCGGGCGGTGGAGAACCTGATCCGGGCCGGGGCCTTCGACGGCTTCGGCGCCAGGCGCAGCCAGCTGATAGCGGTCCACGACAAGCTCCTGGACTCCATCGGCGCCAGCCGCCGGCAGAACGTGGAGGGGCAGCTGGACTTCTTCGGTATGTCCTCCGGCGCCACCCAGCGGCGGAGCGTGGAGATGATCCTGCCGGACATCCCGGAGTACGCTCCGGAGGAGCTCATGCGGCAGGAGAAGGAGGTCACCGGCCTCTACCTCTCCGGCCACCCCATGGCGGCCTACCGGGACGTGGCCCGGCGGGCCGGGGCGGTCCACATCGCAGCCATCAACGAGGACTTTGCCCAGGAGGGAGGGCCCACCTCCTTCCGGGACGAGCAGCGGATCACCGTGGCGGGGATCGTCACCGCCTACCGGACCAAGGCCACCCGCAGCGGCAGCCTGATGGCCTACGCCACGGTGGAGGACGACACCGCCTCCATCGAGCTGCTGTGCTTCTCCCGGACCCTGGAGAAGTACGGCCGGCTCCTGGGGGAGGGCAGCGCCGTGCTGATCCAGGGCAAGCTCTCCGTCCGGGATGAGAAGCCTCCCCAGATCCTCTGCGACGAGGTCCGCTCCCTCACCGGCCATCAGAGCGGCGGCCCCGTGCCGGAGCCGGCTGCACCGGAGCGGCAGGGCCGCCCCGGCGTCCAGGTCCTGGAGGGGAAGGTCCTGTGGCTGCGGGTCCCGTCGAAGAGCCACCCGGCCCTTGCCCACATCAACCGGGTCATCAGCATGTTCCCCGGCCAGACCCCCGCCAGGCTGGTGTTCACCGACACCGGCAAGCGCATGGGGACCACCTGCCTGCTGGGCAAGTCCCTGGTGGAGGAGCTGGTGGAGGCCCTGGGCAAGGAGAACGTGGTGATCCAGTGAGCCAAACGTGCGAAAAAGCAGAGAACGCCGCCGCCCGAGGCCATCGGACGGCGGCGCTTTCTTGTGAAGAGGATCGGCTTTACTCCTCAGATACAGCAGTGGTGAAGGGGTAGGACACGGTGCCGCCCACGTCCTCATAGCTGGTCCACTGGGCGGTGATCTGGAAGACCAGGTCAGTGGTCTCCTCCGGGGCGGTGAAGAGGAAGGAATCGTCCAGGAACGAGGTCTCCAGGGAGGTACCCTGGCTGCCCACCTCGTCGCCCACGCTCCAATAGGTCACCTCCACCGTGTCGGGGGTCCGGGAGAAGGTCAGCGTCACGGTTTCGCCGCCGGTGAGGGACACGGTCATCAGGTCGTCCACGGCCTGGAGGGGGTGGGCGGTGTCGGTCGCCATATGGCTGCCGCCGCCGAAGCGGTTGTATACCGACCAGCTGTAGCCGCCGGTGGGAATTTGATACCGGTAGCGTCCTGCGGTGAGGGACAGGGTGGGGATGGAGTCCTGCAGCTCCTGCTCGGACGGGGTAAAAATACCGCAGCCGGTGAGGACCAGGGACAGGATCAGAAGCAGAATGGCATATTTGGTGCGTCTCATAAAAGGATCTCCTTTGTGTGTTGATGGGAGTTGTTTTTACGACTGCCCCCTTGCGGGGCCTCTGTGAACAATAGACGAAAACGGGAATAAAATGTTCCGCTTTCGCGCAAGGCCTATTTCCACTGCACGTTGGCGGGATTCCTGGGGGCGGTGCGGTAGAATTTCAGGTCCGTGCGGCCCAGAAGCAGGCAGCCGATGAGCTGCTGGGTCTGGGTGACGCCGAAGGTCTCCCGCAGGGCCTCGTCCCGCTGGATGGCCCGGACGGCGAAGCCGCAGTACAGGGCCCCCAGGCCCATGGTGTGGGCCAGCAGCTCCATGTTGGCCAGGGCCAGAGCTCCGTCCACGGCGTGGGCGGAGGTGACGGTGACCATCTGGTTGGCGCCGTAGAAAAGGGCGTCCGGCTGGTCCGGATGGCGCAGGTAATTCTGGTACCGGCGCAGCAGCAGCTTCTGGCCCCGTTCCTCGCAAAGAGCGGCGAAGCTCTCCCAGATCCTGGGCCGCAGGGCCTCGAACTCCCGGTCCAAAACGGTGAACCGGACGGTCTGGCTGTTGGAGCTGGTGGGGGCGCAGCGGCCCGCCTCCAGCAGCTTCTCCAGTTCCTCCCGGCTGACCTTCGCCCCGGTGAACCGGCGGACGCTGCGGCGAAACCGCATGGTATTCAAAAGGTTTTCCGGGGAAATATCGAAGCGGGCGCTGTCGTACTCCACCGGCGGGGGCAGGTCCGGCTCGCTGACGGCCCCCGTGGGGCAGATGGCCACGCACTGGGCGCAGTGGAAGCACAGGCTGCTGCGGCAGGCGTAGCTGCCGTCCTCCCGCTGGTAGATGGCGTGGACGCAGCAGTTGGCGGCGCACAGGCCGCAGCGGACGCAGGTCTCCCGATTGATCTGGATCATCGTGTCTCCTCGCTTTTTCATGTGTTTTCGGGCAGTATACCACAAATGCCGCCGCTTCGCAAGGCGGATCATGGGGCGTCCACCGCGTCCACAAAAAATTTGCAATTACCTACTTTTCAAACAAGGTAAAATATATTAGAATAAAGGACAGCATGACAGCGTTATACCAGGGAATGGAGGAGACCTCCCATGGAGACACCAAAGTATAAGAGAGTGCTGCTGAAGATCAGCGGCGAGGCCCTGGCCGGGGAAAAGCACTTCGGATTGGACTTCGAGGTGATCGGCCGGGTGTGCGACGCCATCCGGGAGGCCGTGGCCATGGGCGTCCAGGTGGGCGTCGTGGTGGGCGGCGGCAACTTCTGGCGGGGCGTGAAGGACGGCGGAGGCCGCATGGAGCGCACCCGGGCGGACCACATGGGCATGATGGCCACGGTAATGAACTGCCTGGCCGTGGCCGACGTGCTGGAGCAGAAGGGCGTCCCCGTCCGGGTCCAGACGGCGGTGGAGATGCGGGCCATGGCCGAGCCCTACATCCGGGGCCGGGCCATCCACCACCTGGAGAAGGGGAGAGTGGTCATCTTCGGCTGCGGTACCGGAAACCCCTTCTTCTCCACGGACACCGCCGCGGTGCTCCGGGCGGCGGAGATCGGGGCCGAGGTGATCCTGCTGGCCAAGAACGTGGACGGCGTGTACAGCGCCGACCCCAACAAGGACCCCAATGCGGTGAAGTACGACGTCATTACCTACGACGAGGTCCTGGCCAAGCACCTGGCCGTGATGGACTCCACCGCCACCAGCCTGTCTATGGACAACCACATCCCCGTGCTGCTCTTTGCCCTGAAGGACCCCTGGAACATCATCCGGGTGCTCAGAGGCGAGAAGATCGGGACAATCGTGAAGGAGGATATTGAGACATGAAAAGCGAGTACAAGATCTACGAGGAGAAAATGAAGAAATCCGTGGAGTCGGTGGCCGCCGACTTCGCCGCCGTCCGGGCGGGCCGGGCCAACGCCGCTGTCCTGGACCGGATCATGGTAGACTACTACGGTACCCCCACCCCCATTCACCAGATCGCCTCCATCGGCTCCCCTGACCCCCGGACACTGACCATTCAGCCCTGGGACGCCGCCGCGGTGAAGCTCATCTGCAAGGCGATCCAGGAGTCCGACCTGGGCATCAACCCCCAGAACGACGGCAAGATCATCCGCCTGGCATTCCCCCAGCTTACCGAGGAGCGCCGCAAGGAGCTGGTCAAGCAGATCGCCAAGTACGCCGAGGGCGGCAAGGTGGCCATCCGCAACATCCGCCGGGACGCCGTGGATGCCTTCAAGGCTCAGAAGAAGAACGGCGAGATGACCGAGGATGACGTGAAGATCGCTGAGAAGGACATCCAGAAGCTCACCGATGACATGTGCAAGGAGATTGACGCGCTGGTAGAGAAAAAGGAGAAGGAGCTGCTGGCGGTGTGATCCGCCCGGACTCCGGGAAGGGATCATGAAGCTCTCTTTTTGGAAGACACACACAGATACGGCGGGGCAGGTGGATTTCAGCCGTCTGCCCCGCCACATCGCTATTATTTTGGACGGCAATGGCCGCTGGGCCCAGCGCCGGGGCCTTCCCCGCACTGCGGGCCACAAGGTGGGAGCGGAGACCTTCCGCACCATCGCCACCTATTGCCGGGACATCGGCATCCAGTACCTGACGGTGTACGCCTTCTCCACGGAGAACTGGCGGCGCCCCCCCGACGAGGTGGAGACCATCATGGTCCTGCTCAAGCGGTACCTGCTGGAGGCCATCGACACCATGGAGCGGGACAATGTGCGGTTGCGCTTCATGGGGGATATGACGCCGCTGACGGCGGAGCTGCGGGGCCTGGTGGACCAGTGCAACGCCATCTCCGACCGGCTCACCGGCTGCCAGTGCAACATCTGCATCAACTACGGCGGCCGCGGAGAGATCGTCCACGCGGCGCAGAGCTTTGCCCGGGACTGCTTAGACGGCAGGGCCAGGCCGGAGGAGCTGACGGAGGAGGCCTTTGAGGGCTACCTCTACTCCGCCGGCATCCCCTCGCCGGAGCTGCTGATCCGCCCCGGCGGGGAGCAGCGGCTGAGCAATTTCCTCCTGTGGCAGTGCGCCTACGCCGAGTTCTACTACACCAACGTGCTGTGGCCGGATTTCACCAAGCGGGAGCTGCTGCGGGCCATTGCCGCCTACCAGCACAGAGACAGACGATTTGGAGGCGTGAAGACATGAGATCGAGAGTGCTGGTGTCCGCAGCGGGGGTGCCTGTGATCCTGCTGCTCATCCTGTGGGCCCCCCTGTGGGCTCTGGCTGGCGCCCTGGCGGCCCTGGCCGCCATCGGTGGTTGGGAGCTGATGCGCTGCGTGGGCGCCGCCCGGGTGAAGGCCCTGGATGTTCTGGGCGTACTGGGGGCGGTGTGCTCCGTGTTCGCCGTGTACTTTCGGGACTCCATCTTCGGGGAGCTGGTGGTGGTCTATGTCCTGCTCCTCTTCGCCTTCTCCGTCTGGCAGGCGGGGCGGGTCCGGTTCCAGCAGATCTGCGTCACCCTGCTGGCCATGTTCGCCATCCCCTACGCCTTCGCCTCTCTTTTGCAGTTGGGCGCTCTGGGGTACAGCCGCAGCTACATGCTGCTGCCCCTGATCTTCAGCTTCTCCACGGACACCTGTGCCTTCTTCGCCGGCCACGCCTTTGGAAAGCATAAGCTGGCCCCCCGCGTCAGCCCCCACAAGACTGTGGAGGGGGCCCTGGGCGGCATTGTGGGCAGCGTGACCGGGGGCCTGCTCTTCGCCCTGGTGGTGAATACCTGGGGAGATGGGAGTATCAGCTATCCCCTCATCGCCCTGGTGGGCGTGCTGATCAGCCTGGCGGCCCAGCTGGGGGACCTGAGCTTTTCCCTCATCAAGCGGGAGTTCGGCGTGAAAGACTACGGGCATATCTTCCTGGCCCACGGCGGCGTTTTGGACCGGTTTGACAGCGTGATCTTCGCCGCCCCGACACTGCTGGTGCTGCTCCAGCTTTTAAGACTGTAAAGGATAAGGGCTTTTCAGACGATCAAGATCAAGAGATCCCGGAGGATATGATCAATGGTTCCATCCATTTCACTTCTGGGCTCCACGGGCTCCATCGGGCGGCAGACCCTGGAGGTCTGCGCCCGGCTGGGCGTCAGGGTGGAGGCCCTGACGGCCCGGCGGAATATTGACCTACTGGAGCGGCAGGCGAGGCAGTTTCGGCCTCGTCTCGTTGTGCTCTGGGAGCGGGAGGACGCTCTGGCCCTCAAGGAGCGGCTGTCGGACTTAAACATCCGGGCCGCTTGGGGGATGGAGGGCCTGCTGGAGGCCGCGTCCCTGCCGGAGAGCGACACGGTGGTCACCGCCGTGGTGGGAATGGTGGGCCTGCGGCCCACTCTGGCGGCCATTGAGGCGGGCAAGCGCGTCGCCTTGGCCAACAAGGAGACCTTGGTCTGCGCCGGGGAGCTGGTGATGGCGGCGGCCCGCCGCCGTGGGGCGGAGATCGTCCCGGTGGACAGCGAGCACTCCGCCATCTTCCAGTGTCTCCAGGGCTGCCGGAACCGGGGGGAGGTCCGCCGCCTGCTGCTGACCTGCTCCGGCGGGCCCTTCTTCGGCCTGACCCGGGAGGAGATGGCGGGGAAGACCCGGGCCGACGCCCTGCGCCACCCCAACTGGACCATGGGGGAGAAGATCACCGTGGACTGCGCCACCCTGATGAACAAGGGTCTGGAGTATATCGAGGCCATGCGGCTGTTTGACGTGCCGCCGGAGAAGGTGGAGGTGGTCATCCACCGCCAGAGCGTCATCCACTCCATGGTGGAGTTTCAGGACGGGGCCATTCTGGCCCAGCTGGGGACGCCGGACATGCGCCTGCCCATCCAGTACGCCCTGACCTGGCCGGATCGGGTGCCCTCCCCGGCGGAGCCCCTGGACCTGCTGGCCTGTCCGCCTCTGACCTTCCACCGGCCGGACACGGAGGCGTTCCCCGCCCTGGCCCTGGCTATGGAGTGCGCCAGGACCGGCGGCACCAGCTGCGCCGTCCTCAACGGCGCCAACGAGGCGGCGGTGGGGCTCTTCCTCCGGGAGGAGATCCCCTTCGGACAGATCCCGGACCTGGTGGCCCGGGCCCTGGACCGCATTCCTGTGAAATATGACCCATGCCTGGAGGATATACTGGAAGCAGACCGACAGGCCCGCCGGGTCGTGTGTGAGGGGCGCAGCGCCCCGGAGGAGTTCAAGTAAGAAAGGAACCCCAGCTCTATGTATATTATCATCGCCATCCTGCTCTTCGGCCTGCTCATCGCCGCCCACGAGTGGGGACACTTTATCGCCGCCCGGCTCTGCGGCGTCACCGTCCACGAGTTTGCCATCGGCATGGGCCCCGCCATCTGGAAGCATATGGGGAAGAAGGGCACGGAGTTCTCCATCCGCGTCCTGCCCATCGGCGGCTACTGTGCCATGGAGGGGGAGGAGGAGGAATCCGACGACCCCCACAGCCTGAACAACCAGGGCTTCTGGAAGAAGGTCCTGGTCTTCGCCGCCGGCGCCTTCATGAACTTCGTGGTGGGCTTTCTCATCATCCTGCTGCTGAACGTGAATGTGGCGGCCTATCGCACACCGGAGATCACCGGCTTCGCCCCGGAGTTCACCCTGTCCGGGGAGGACGGCCTCATGGAAGGAGATGTCCTTTACAGCATTGATGGAGAAAGGATTTACACCTTCAGCGACGTGAGCCTGTTCCTCAGTCGGGGCAGCGGCGAGGGCTTTGATCTGGTGGTGCTGCGAGACGGAGAGAAGGTGGTTCTGGACGACTTTCCCATGACGGTCCAGGAGTACACCGACAGCGCCTCCGGCGGCACCTACCAGGGCTACGGCCTGTATTTCGGCGGGATCGAGGAGGCCACCTGGGGCGTCAAGCTGAAGATGACCTGGCTGAACTCCATCGACTTCGTCCGCATCGCCCGCTACAGCCTCCAGGAGATCGTCCGGGGCAACGCGGGGATGAGCGACCTCAACGGCCCGGTGGGCATCGTCTCCGCCATCAACGACGTGGGCCAGCAGAGCGCCACGGTGGCCGACGCCCTGGCCAACATCGCCTACTTCGGCGCCATGATCGCCATGAACCTGGCGGTGATGAACCTGCTGCCCATCCCGGCGCTGGACGGCGGGCGGATCTTCTTCCTGGTGCTCTCCACGTTGTCGGAGAAGCTCTTCAAGAAAAAGATCCCCATGAAGTATGAGGCCATCATCAATCTGGTCTTTTTTGCCCTGCTGATGGCCCTGATGCTGTTCGTGACCTTCAACGACGTGGCGCGGCTGTTCCAGTGAGGAGGGTAAGAGCATGACGGTCACACTGTCGCCCTGGCGGGAGGAGATGATCCCCGCTGTGTACGCCCATGCCCGGGACCCTCGGATCGCCGCCAACCTCCGGGATGTGTTCCCCACCCCCTACCGCTATGAGGATGCGGAGGTGTTTGTCCGGGACTGCATGGCCCGGGAGGGACAGGGACGGCTCTGCCGAGCCATTCTTGTGGAGGGCGAGACAGTGGGCAGCATCGGCGTTTTTGTCCAGTCGGACGTGTACAGGCGCAGCGCCGAGCTGGGCTACTGGCTGGCGGTGCCCTGGTGGGGAAAGGGAATCATGACGGAGGCGGTCAGGGCCATCTGCCGGGAGGCCTTCCGCGCCTTTGACATCGTCCGCATCTACGCCGAGCCCTTTGCCCGAAACACCGGTTCCTGCCGGGTGTTGGAGAAAGCAGGTTTTACCCTGGAGGGCACCCTTCGCCGCAGTGTGTACAAGGGTGGGGAGATCCTGGATTCCCGGGTGTATGCCCTGTTGCGGGAAGAGCTGGAGCTCCCTGATATTCACACCCATGGAGGTGAGAGACTATGACAAAGCGGATCATGGTGGGCGGCGTTCCCGTGGGGGACGGCGCGCCGGTGAGCATCCAGTCCATGTGCTCCACCAAGACCGGCGATGTTTCCGCCACCGTGGACCAGATCCACCGCCTGGAGGCGGCGGGCTGCGAGATCGTGCGGGTGGCGGTGCCGGACATGGCGGCGGCTAAGGCTCTGGGGGCCATCAAGAGTAGCATCCACATTCCTCTGGTGGCGGACATCCACTTCGACTACCGTCTGGCCCTGGAGGCCATCGACCAGGGGGTGGACAAGATCCGTCTCAACCCTGGGAACATCGGGGGAGAGGACCGGGTGAAGGCGGTGGCCGACGCCTGCCGGGCCCGGCATGTCCCCATCCGGATCGGGGTCAACGGCGGCTCTCTGGAGAAGGAGCTGCGGCAGAAGTACGGCGGCGTCACCGCCCAGGCCCTGGTGGACAGCGCCATGGGCCATGTGGCCCTGCTGAACAAATTTGACTTTGACGACATCTGCATATCCGTCAAGTGCTCCTCTGTGCCCCTGACCATGGCGGCCTACCGGCTGCTGTCGGAGCGGTGTGACTACCCCCTCCACCTGGGGGTCACCGAGGCGGGGACCCCCTCCATGGGAATGGTCAAGTCCGCCATGGGCATTGGGGGCCTGCTGTGCTTAGGGATCGGGGACACCCTGCGGGTGACCCTCACCGCCGACCCGGTGGAGGAGGTATACGCCGCCAAGAAGATCCTCCAGGCGGCGGGACTGCGCCAGGAG
>DVGP01000246.1 GCA_018712665.1 Candidatus Pelethomonas intestinigallinarum
TCGACGCCTCCCACATCGTTATTTCGGATATGGGCAGCATGAACGGCGGCGGTATGGGCGGCGGCCGTGGCGGCTTTGACGGCCTCCCAGGGGGCGGTCAATTCCCGGTGCTTTCGGAGGACATCCAGCCCGGGGAGGAGGACACCGCCCAGGAGGAGACTACCCAGAGTCAGGAGACCTTCCAGGGGCGGGGTACCGGGCGGACACCGCCCTCCGGCCAGTCCCCGCTGGGGGAGGCTCCGGCAGGGGAGGAGGCCGGCTCCCTGTCGGAGGAGAGCCTGACGACCCCGGAGACAGGCGGCGCAGCCGGGGAGAGGTCCCAGGCCCCGGAGAGCGCCGGGAACCAAACGCCTCCCGGTTTCTCGGAAGACACCGGGCAGGGCGGCGGTTCTGACGGCTTCCCCGGCGGCAGCCAGGTTGGGGCGGACGTCTCCGGCGGCCAGGAGACTGGACAGCTTTTGCTGCTGGCAGGCAGCGCCTTGGTTCTGGCGGCAGGCTTGCTTATTGCGGCTCTATACAGGAAGAGAGCTTAGCGGCGGCGTGTCCCGGCTCCGGGCTTGGCCCGGGGCCGGAAAATTCTTTGACAAAGCTGCGAAATTGTGCTATACTTTCTACAAATCGAATCAAGAAGTCATCCGCAGCCCTTGGCGGCACGTGGAATGGGGTGCAAAGCCCCGCGAGTCGGTCACTGTGAAGCTCTCGGTGGAGGGATAAGTCAGATACACGGCGGATGACAGCATTCTGCCGAAACCGGAAGCGCTGTTTCTGTTCGGCCTCACCGCGTGTACGCGGCGAGGCTGTTTGCGTCCCGGGCTTTCGGCTCCGGGGCGCTTTTGCTGTGCGGAGCGTATCCACGCGGCGAGACCGCCCCTGTACCGCTGTGTTTTTCCGACCCGCCGGTGGGGCGGCGGGCCTGGAGAACAATATTCTCTTCAAAGCAGTCTGTATGAAAACCAGAGGGGCGCCCAGGTCTCAAGACCGCCTGGGCGCCCTTTTGGCGTCTGCTGTGGGAAACGTCCCGTGAGGCTCCGTGCTCCGCTGCCGCGCGGGTGGCGGCGCTCTCTCCCAGGCCGGGGCTCTCCGGGCTCCACAAAATTTTCCCAGAAATTTGGTGGATCATTATGGCAAATGCAACTTCCCATCCCATATCTAGTGTGGTATGATAGCTTCACGTACTACATATACCATATGATACATGAAACGAGAGAGGCAGGACACCCATGAAAATTATGAAGCGGAACGGCACGGAGGTGGTCTTCGACATTACGAAGATCATTGCCGCTATCACCAAGGCCAACAACACCGTTGGAGAGGACGCGCGGATGACGCCTGTCCAGATCCAGCGCATCGCGGAGTCTGTGGAGCTCAGCTGCCAGAAGATGAACCGCTCCCCCTCCGTGGAGGAGATCCAGGATCTGGTGGAGTCCCAGATCATGGCCCACGGCGCCTACGAGGTCGCCAAGAACTACATCACCTACCGCTATGTCCGCTCTCTGGTTCGAAAGAGCAACACCACCGACGAGAAGATCCTCAGTCTCATCGAGTGCTGCAACGAGGAGGCCAAGCAGGAGAACTCCAACAAGAACCCGGTGGTGAACTCCACCCAGCGGGACTACATGGCCGGGGAGGTCTCCCGGGACCTCAGCGAGCGGCTGCTGCTCCCCGCCGACATCGTGGAGGCCCACCGGGAGGGCATCATCCACTTCCACGACTCCGACTACTACGCCCAGCACATGCACAACTGCGACCTGGTGAATCTGGAGGACATGCTGCAAAACGGCACCGTCATCACCGACACTCTCATCGAGCGGCCCCACAGCTTCTCCACCGCCTGCAACATCGCCACCCAGATCATCGCCCAGGTGGCCTCCAACCAGTACGGCGGCCAGTCCATCTCCCTGGCCCATCTGGCCCCCTTTGTGGACGTGAGCCGGAGAAAGATCCGCCGGCTGGTGGAGCAGGAGATGGAGGCCCTGGGCATCCAGCCCACCCGGGAGAAGATCGAGGAGCTGGTGGAGACCCGGCTGCGGGACGAGGTGCGCCGGGGCGTCCAGACCATCCAGTACCAGGTGCTGACCCTGCTGACCACCAACGGCCAGGCCCCCTTTGTCACGGTGTACATGTACCTGGGGGAGGCCAAGAACGAGCAGGAGCGGAAGGACCTGGCCCTCATCATCGAGGAGACTCTGGAGCAGCGCTACCAGGGCGTGAAGAACGAGAAGGGCGTGTGGATCACCCCCGCCTTCCCCAAGCTGATCTACGTGCTGGAGGAGGACAACATCCACGAGGACTCCCCCTACTGGTACCTGACCAAGCTGGCCGCCAAGTGCACCGCCCGCCGCATGGTGCCCGACTACATCTCCGCCAAGAAGATGCTGGAGCTGAAGGGCGACGTGTACACCTGCATGGGCTGCCGCTCCTTCCTGACCCCCGACCGGTTCACCGACGCCGGGGTGGGCAACATCGCCAACGCCGGCAACTACGAGCCGGGCAAGCACAAGTACTACGGCCGCTTCAACCAGGGCGTGGTGACAATCAACCTGCCTGACGTGGCGCTCAGCTCCGGCGGTGACCTGGACAAGTTCTGGAAGATTTTTGACGAGCGGCTGGAGCTGTGCCACCGGGCCCTCATGTGCCGCCACAACCGCCTGAAGGGCACGCTGTCCGACGTGGCGCCCATCCTCTGGCAGTACGGCGCCTGCGCCCGGCTGAAGAAGGGCCAGACCATCGACGAGCTGCTCTACCACGGCTACTCCACCATCTCCCTGGGATACGCGGGGCTGTACGAGTGCGTGAAGTACATGACCGGCAAGAGCCACACCGACCCCTCCGCCACCCCCTTCGCCCTGCAGGTGATGCAGCACATGAACGACGCTTGCAAGAAATGGCGGGAGGAGAGCGACATTGACTTCTCCCTCTATGGCACCCCTCTGGAGTCCACCACCTACAAGTT
>DVGP01000247.1 GCA_018712665.1 Candidatus Pelethomonas intestinigallinarum
CGGGACATGCGCTCCATGCGCATCGGCGTCATCGGGCGGCTGGCGGGCATGGGCGACGTGGTCACCGACGATATGGCCGTCTACCGCCAGCTGGGCCCGGAGTTCGTCTACGACTCCATCGGCGCGGTGCAGAGCCGCTGCGCCGCCGTCCGCCGGGAGGACATTGACGAGCGCCTGGCCTATGAGCGGGAGGTGTTCGACGTGGACCCCGCCATGCCCCCGGAGCGCCACGCCGAGGCCGTTCGAATGTACCTGGGGCTGAAGCGGTACCTGGAGGACAACGGCTACGCGGGCTACACCGCCCACTTTGAGGAGTTCGGCGCCGACGGCCGGTTCACCCAGCTGCCGCTGCTGGCGGCCTCCAGCCTGATGGCCGACGGCTACGGCTACGCTGCCGAGGGGGACGCCACCGCCGCCATGTGGATGGCCGCCATGACCCGCCTGTGCGGACCCAGCGACTTCAGCGAGATGTACATGATGGACTTTGCCCGCGACGCCATTTTGCTGTGCCACGCGGGGGAGGGGAACTGGGCCCTGTGCCGGAAGGACCGCAAGCCCTTCCTGATGGACCGGGTGTTTCTGGAGGGCGGCCTCTCCAACCCGCCCACCCCCATCTTCTGCCCGGAGCCGGGACCCGCCGGGGTGATGAGCCTGGCCTATCTGGGGGATGGGAAATTCCGCCTGGTGTACGCCGGGGGAGAGATCCTGGACGAGTGCGGCCTCCGGGGCTGCGATATGCCCTACCTGTTTTTCGCCCCGGACAGCGGCCTGCGCCCCTGCGTCACCGCCTGGCTGGAGAAGGGTGGCACCCACCACGAGGTCATTGTCCCCGGCCGCTGGGAGGCCCGCATCCGCCTGCTGTGCAAGATTCTGGGGATAGAGTTCACGCCGGTGTAAGACCGGCCAAGAAGTTCCGGTCCGCGCCGCCGGAGGCGGCGCGGGCTATCGTATGACGATCCGCGCAGCAAACTGAAAGGAGAGTTCTGCCATGATCCGCAATGTTCAGCATTCCCTGGCCAGCCTTCTGGGCGAGGCGTACATCGACGCCGTCTGCAGGGCCCGGGCCGCCCTGACCGGGCGGTCCTATGAGGAGCTGTCCGCCCTGGCCCACGAGCCGGTGGATTTTTACCCCGAGGCCTTCGCCGCCCGGCAGGAGGAGCTGATGGCCCTTGTGGGCACCCAGGTGACCCCCGCCTTCCCGGACGAGCTGGACGGCGCCCCCACGGGCTCCTACCGCGCCGCCCAGCACAGCGCCGCCGCCCCCCTGGGCGGGCTGGGTGCCTTCCGGGTGGGCGAGGACGGAAAGGTCTACTTCGCCGGCAAGAGCGAGCACTACCACATCCCCCTGGGCCACGACTTCCCGGGCTACGGGCTGATCGAGCGGGCCAAGGCCCTGGGGATCCCCAACGCCACCCACAACAACACCCGGGGCTATATCACCCGGCTGCTGGAGCGGCGGCTGATCGCCGCGGCCAACGGCCTGGACCCCGACGACCCGGCGGTGGACCAGGTGCTGGCCGCCCGCGAGCCGGGTGTGCTCAGCTGCGTCATCAACCTGGAGACCGGCTCCCTGGCGGTGGAGGCGGCGCTGAAGATGATGCTGTCCCGGTTCTATGAGATCGACGGCAAGGCGGTCCCCTACGCGGGCCGGATTCCGGTGTTCCTGGTGATCGCCGACAACGCCGGCGGCCTCACCGGGAATTACCACGGCACCACGGTGGTCGCCCAGACCCTGCGGGGGCTGTGGCCGGACTTCACGGAAAAGGCCGAGGGAGCGGGCCTCTATAAGGTGGTGTCCGTGCCCATCAACGACGAGGCCGCCTTCCGGGAGGCCATCCGGACGTGGAACCAGGCGCCCTACAAGACCGCAGGCTTCTGCCACGAGATCATCTTGATGAACTACGGCGGCATCCGCCTGACGCCGGAGTACCTGCGGGCCGCCTACCAGGCCTGCCGGGACAGCGACACGCCGGTCCTGTGCGACGAGATCCAGTCCTGCGCCTGGTACGACGGGCTGTTCCTGTTCCGCAAATACGGCCTCACGCCGGACTTCGTATCCGCCGGCAAGGGCTTCGGCGGCGGGTGCTATCCCGCTAGCAGGATCCTCGCCAGCGGCGCCTTCGACAGCCTGACCCAGTTCGGCGCCCTGGTGACCAACGGCCAGGAGGAGCTGGCCAGCCTGGCTTACCTGATCACCATGGCATTCATTCAGGCCAACGGCGAGCACATCGAGGCCGTGGGCCGGACCTTCCACCAGGGGGCCGCCGAGCTGACCGCCCGCCACCCGGCTGTCTGCGCCGGCGTGGAGGGGGACGCCCATATGACGGCCCTGCGGTTTTTAAGCGTGGAGGACGCGGCGGCCTTCTGCGCCGCCATGAACCGCCGCTGCGTGGACATCAGCGCCCAGACCTACAAGCCCAACTGCCCGCCGGTGGCGCTGACGAAGCTGCCGCTGATCGCCACGGAGACGATGGTCGGCCGGCTGCTGGCCCTGTTTGACGAGGAATTGACGGCCCTGGAGGGGGCGAAGGAGGCAAAGGTATGAGCGGGACTGTAAAATTCGGCGTCATCGGCTGCGGGCTGATGGGCCGGGAGTTCGCCAGCGCGTCCATGCGCTGGCTGCATCTGCTGGGGGACATCCCCCGGCCGGTGATCGTGGCGGCCTGCGACCTCAACGAGGCCAACCGCCGGTGGTTCTCCCAGGTCCCGGACACCAAGTACTTTTACAGCGATTACCACGAGCTGCTGGCCAATCCCGAGGTGGAGGCGGTGTACTGCGCCGTGCCCCACCATCTCCACGGCCAGGTGTACACGGATGTGATCCGGGCGGGCAAGCACCTGCTGGGGGAGAAGCCCTTCGGCATGGACCTGGCGGCCTGCCGGCAGGTCTTGGAGGCCATGGAGGAGCATCCGGAGGTATTTGTCCGCTGCGCCAGCGAGTTCCCCTTCTACCCGGCGGCCCAGCAGATGGCGCGCTGGTTCCGGGAGGGAGCCTTCGGGCGGATCATCGAGGCCCGCTTCGCCATCAAGCACTCGTCGGATATGGACCTGACGAAGCCCATCAACTGGAAGCGCCAGAGAGCGGCCAACGGGGAGTACGGCTGCATGGGCGACCTGGGCATCCACACCCAGCACCTTCCCTTCCGTTTGGGCCTGCGCCCGGTGACGGTGAGCGCCCAGCTGGCCAATCTGGTCAAGACCCGGCCCGACGCCCAGGGCAACCCGGTGCCCTGTGAGACCTGGGACAACGCCCTGCTGCTGTGCGAGGGGGAGGACGGGGCGGGGGACCGCTTCCCCATGACCTTCGAGATGAAGCGCATGGCCCCCGGCTGCACCAACAGCGTGGAGTATGAGATCGACGGTCTGAAGATGTCCGCGCGGTTCTCCACCGACGACCCCAACGCCGTGTACTATACCCAGGCCGTCGGCCGGGAGCAGGCCTGGGCCCGGCTGGTGGTGGGGCAGAAGACCCTGTTCCCGGTGATCACCGGAGGGATTTTCGAGTTCGGCTTTTCCGACTCCCTGCTGCAGATGTTCGCCGCCTATGTCAGCGAGCTGCGGGGCCTGCCCTGCGAGTTCGGGTGCTTCACCCCCGACGAGGCCCTGCGGGGCCACCAGCTGCTGACCGGCGCCCTGGCGTCGTATACGGAGCGGCGTGTCGTGGAGCTGGCGTGAGCGACTGGACCCGCCGGGAGGCTCCACTTTACGTGGGAAATGAAAAATAAGAAGAAGCGGCGGGGCGTTGTCACCGAGACAATGCCCCGCCGCTTCTTGTGCTGTTTCGCAATATCCTTTGGAAGGAGCGCGAGAAGTACGGCGCGAAAAAGCGGCCGCCCCGATGGGCGGCCGCTGCGCAGTATGAGAGATGGATCAGCGCTTGCTGAACTGGGGAGCGCGGCGAGCGGCCTTCAGGCCGTACTTCAATCGTCTGAGCGATGATTTTCCTTGATATTCCGGGCTTTTTTGAGCCTCGGCCCCTCGGTTGTCCTATTCCTTAACCAAAAAACAGGCCACTTTTACGAGGGGACAGCTTGATGAAAT
>DVGP01000248.1 GCA_018712665.1 Candidatus Pelethomonas intestinigallinarum
GGTTCTCCGGGGAGGTGGGCGCTGCCCGCCGGCCTCCGGCGGTCCTGGCCCTGCCCTTCCGCAGATGCTTTGCCCGGTAGCGGGCGGCGCCGCTTTTCATAACTCCATCTCTCCTCTCAACTGCCCTGGACCGCTTTTTTCCAGCCGCGGCAATTCGTTCCCTGTAGTGTATGCGGAAGCAGGCCGGGTTTATGCGGCGGACGAAGCCAGATTCATACTTGACAGGCTGGTCTAAAGATGTTAAACTCAATGTAGGTTTAATAGTTGTAGACCAACATATTATTGGGAGAGGAGGCGCGATATGGATGAGACAAGACTGGGGGCCGTGGAGACCCGGTTCGCGGACCTGATCTGGGAGAGGGCCCCCATTCCCTCCGGGGAGCTGGTGAAGGTCTGCCAGGAGGCACTGGGGTGGAAGAAGTCCACTACCTACACCATGCTCCGGCGGCTGTGCCAGCGGGGGCTGTTTGAAAACCGGGACAGCGTGGTGCATACCCTGGTGACCCGTGAGGAATTCTTCGCCCGGCAGAGCCAGCGGTTCGTGGAGGAGACCTTCCATGGCTCTCTTCCCGCCTTTCTGGCGGCTTTCAGCTCTGGGAAGGGTCTAGATGAAAACGAGGTGGAGGAACTGGAAAAGCTCATCGAGCAGTACAGAAAGGGGTGAGGGAGCATGACGCTGTTTGGCATGACCCTGGACCAGATCTTTTTGGAGGTCCTGAACCTGTCCCTGGCGGCCCTGCCCCTGATGGCCGCCGTACTGATCTTACGGCTGGCCTTTCGCCGGGCGCCGCGGCGGGTGATGTGCCTGCTGTGGCTGGCGGTGTGGCTTCGGCTGCTGCTCCCCGTCCACCTGGAGGTTCCCTGGGGGATAGCGCCCGCCCAGGCCATTCCGGAGGAGACGGCCCTGGGGGTGCCGGTCACCCCCGCCGGCGCCGCCGCCATCGCATACGAGCTGGTGGGAGACACCGCGAGCGGAGGGCTGGGCCTGATCGGGGTCCCCACGGCGGATCCCGGCGGCAGTATCGCCGGCAGCTACACCTTCGCCCTCCACGACGAGGCTTGGCTGCTGGTGTGGGGATGGCTGTGGCCTCTTGGGATGTGCGCCATGGTCCTCCACAGTCTTCTCTCCCTCCTGGGGCTGAAGCGGCATCTGGCAGGGGCGGCCCGGGTGGAGGGCCGGGTCTGGGAGGCTGACGGCCTGGACACCGCCTTCCTGCTGGGCCTGTTCCGCCCCCGGATCTACCTGCCCTCAGGGCTGGGGGATGCGGAGCGGGCCATAGCCCTGGCCCACGAGGGGACCCATCTCCGCTATGGGGACCACGTTTGGAAGCTGCTGGCCTATTTGGCCCTCTGCGTCCACTGGTTTGATCCCCTGGTCTGGGTGTGCTTCCACCTGTTCGTCCGGGACATGGAGGTGGCCTGCGACGAGGCGGTCACCCGGGACATGACCTCGGAGGAGCGGGCGGACTACGCTGCCGCCCTGGTGCGGCTGGCCGGAAAGAGGCGGTCCCCGGCGGCGGCTCCCCTGGCCTTTGGAGAGGGGGACGCCAGGGGCAGGGTGCGGCGCCTCCTGTCCTTCCGGAAGCCCCAGGTCTGGCTCACCGCCCTGGCAGTCATGGCGGCAGGGCTGGCGGCGGGGATGATGCTGGTGAGCCGGGCCGCCGGCCTGCCTGTGAACCCATACCTGGGGGCGGGGTACACCGTGTCGGAGGTTGTGTACAACAACCCCATTTCCTCCTATTTCCCCTATACGGAGAACACCACCCTGGGCTTCTGCGTCACCCCCGACTACCGGCTGCTGACCCGGGAGTTCCCCAGGGCAGAGGACCTGTACGCGCCAAACACCGTGGGCTGGGCGGGCTGGCAGGAGATCGGCCAGCTCGCGCCGGTGGAGCTGACCCGGGACGAGCTGCTGGAGCTGTGCCAGCCAACTGTGGATGACGATCTTCCACAGAAGGTGGGGGAGCTGTCCGCCGTGTGGCAGGCGCAGTCGGAGGAGGGTGTCCTCTATTTGGTGATCCAGACCGCGGACGGCGAATTTCTTCTTGCCCGGGGCGCCAGCGGCCTCCAGCCGGAGGATGGGCTGATATACCAGCTCTACCAGCTGGAGCGCCAGGACAGTTACGCCGACGCCGACGGCTACAACGCTCTGGCCCTGGAGTACGCCATGGACTTCGACAGTCTATCCGCCGCCTTCAGCGCGGAGCGGGGGCTTCCGGGGCGCGGCGGATCAAGCGGCGCGGCCATAGCCACCCGGGCTATGGGCAACGGATATGACGTGGTGGGCTACGCCCTTTGGCTGAAAGCGGAGGAGGAGCAGGTGCTGTCCGCCCTGGGTCTTCTGGTTCTGAACGAGGGCGCGGGAAACGGCCACGGGGTGGACGTGGCCTTCCGCCCTATGGATGAGCTGACGGAGCTGGCCCCTGGGTGCTATCTGTTCCCTGAGCCCGCCTCCTCCGGGCCTCACGGCGATTACCCGGTCGGCGGGACCTGCGACGTGATCTTCACCACCAACCCGGAGGCCGTCACCGTGGAGCGGGTGGTGCGCGACGCCGCCACCGGCGGGGAGACCGGCCGCCAAGAGGCAGCCCTCCGGGAGGACCTACGGGACGAGGACAGCCCCGGAATGGCCGTCTTTCCCTGGAGCGAGGGGGCCTCCCAAACTGTGAGCTACCACTTCTACCGGACGGACGGCACGGAGATCACGGGCTGAGGAACCAGACAACAAGGAGGCTCTCCAGATATGAAAAAGCGGTTTTTCACCATTGCGCTGATCCTTCTTTTTGCCCTGCCGCCGCTCCTATGCGCCTGCGGGCAGAAAAACCTTTCCAGCGGGCCGGAGGAGCTGCTGGCCTTCCCAGGCACCCGCTGGGACATGACCCCTCAGGAGCTGATCCAGGCATTGGATCTGGAGGAGGGAACCTACGAGGCGAAGGAGACGCCCTACGGAGCCTCCGCGCAGGACGCGGAGGGCTACGGCTATTATGTCATTGAGGTCAAAGACACGGAGGCCTTCGACCTTCCGGCGGACGTGTCCTTCGGATTCCTGGATCACACCGGCGAGGGGCGATACTGGCTCAACCAGCTGGTGGTCCTCTGCGCCGACGGCACGGATTACCGGGCCCTGGTGGCCGCCCTGACCCAGTACTACGGGGAGCCTGTGGAGGAGGGAGCCGAGGCGTTTGAAAGCATCCTCTTCGACACCTCCTCCGACACCAATGGCCACCTGCACCTCTGGCGCACGGAGGTCAGCACGGATACTCTCCGGGACCGGCTGGCGGGGAGACAGGTGGACGCCAGCGACCCTCCCTCGGGTTCTCCCCTCACCTCCATTCTGACCAGCGACGGCACTCTGGACACCCTCTCCTTTCCCCTGAGCATCTACAAGGGGACGGTCGGGGCGCGGTTCACCAGCCAGTACGGGCTGGTGTGCGGCGACGCCGGTATCCGATAAACAAGGCCATCCAAGAAAATGCCGTTACTTTCACACAGCTACGCAGTGTGAAAGTCCTCGCTACGCTCGCCGCACGCCTTGCGCAGCAAGGCTTTGCGGGGCATTCAATTGGATTCGAGGCGGGCTTCGCCCCCTCGAGCTCCCCCCCGCGCTGTACAGCTTTCTACTCCTGAAGAAAGTTTTTCGACACGCTGAAGCGCCCCGCCGGTCAGGCGGGGCGCTCATTCTGTCCATTCTTTTGTCACATCTCTGTCTCTGCCTTCAGGCCCAGCCGCTCCAGGCCCCCGGGGCCCAGCAGGTCCGCCAGCTCGCCGTAGGGCACCGCCAGCTCCACGGCCCCCATGGCGTAGGGTCCCAGCTCGTAGGGGGAGTAGACCACCGTCAGTCCCTCCGGGCCGAAGAGCGCCGCTCCCTCGTTCCACCGCTCCAGGATGTCACGGTAGTCGGGCCAGTAACCCGGCAGGTCCTCCTCCCGGGCCTCCGCCGCCTCCACCAGCAGCTCCGCCGCCCCTGCCCGGAAGGCCTCCATGGTCACGCTGTCCACCTTGATGAGGTGGATACCCGGCTTTC
>DVGP01000034.1 GCA_018712665.1 Candidatus Pelethomonas intestinigallinarum
GCGAACACCTCGCCCGCCACTGCCGCGGCGGGGGCGGAGAGGAGGACCTTCTTGGCAAGGCCGATGATAAACCGCCGCAGGCCCAGGGCCAGCTCCCGGGCGCCCGCCTGCCGGGCGGCAAGCTGGGGGGAG
Organism: Candidatus Pelethomonas intestinigallinarum; assembly: GCA_018712665.1. GTDB lineage: Bacteria > Bacillota > Clostridia > Oscillospirales > Oscillospiraceae > Pelethomonas > Pelethomonas intestinigallinarum. Next base: position 133 of record DVGP01000034.1, read on the forward strand.
AACCGGCCGAAGCGGGAGATGGGCCCCGCCGTCACCTCCGGGAAAAAGGACATATACAGCAGAACATCCAAAAAGGACCGGGACGCCCGGCAGGTCCCCCGGCCTACATCCACCACGTAGGAGATGCCCTTGAAGGTAAAGAAGGAGATGCCCAAGGGCAGCGTCCATCCCAAAAGCGGCAGCTCCTGACCCAGCAGACCGCCCAGGGAGAGGGAGAAAAAGTCCAGATATTTGAAGGTTCCCAGGACGGCCAGATGGCAGGCGACGGCTCCGGCCAGAGCGGTGCGGGCCCACCGGGGCCTGGCAGCCAGCAGGCCGGCCAGATAGGTCACCAGGGCGGACAGAAGAAGCAGCGGCAATCCCCGGAGCTGGCCGAAGGCGTAGAACACCAGCCCGGCCAGGGCCAAAAACAGATTTTTCCCCCGGACGCCGGGGACGAGCCGGTAGAGCAGCACGGCGGCGGGGAGGAAAAAGAAGAGGAAGGCGGCTGAACTGAAGGTCACGGCGGCAGGCTCCTTACATATAGAATACACAGTATAAAGCCCATCATGGGCGGCGGCCGCTCCTGACGCTCGCGGCTGACCACCTTCCGGGCCATGGGCCAGAACTGCCCAATGCTTGCGATATATGCTGAAATACGCCTGGTTTCAATGATCCGCGGGGGCACGCCCCACGGCGCCGGAGAATGAATTTACAAAAATTATACAACTCGCCGCAGACACGGTCAAGAACTTTTGCCGCTTCCTGTCGAAAAATGTATCGCGGGACGGGGAAAACCGCGGGGAAGCAAGCTGTCCCGCCGCCGGAGGGACCCGGCGGCGGGACAAAAGAGGGGAAAGGGAGGAAGCTGTCAAAATAGGATGGGCTCAGCGCTGGACGCGGCCGGTGCCGTCGCCGCCGGCCAACTTCTCCACGTCGGAGACGCTGACCCGGTTGAAGTCGCCGATGATGGAGTGCTTCAGGCAGGAGGCCGCCACGGCGAACTCCAGGGCCTGCTGCTTGTCCTCATAGTGGGTCAGGCCGTAGATCAGGCCGCCGGCAAAGCTGTCGCCGCCGCCCACACGGTCGATGATGTCCCGGATCTCGTATTTCTTGGAGATGTAGAAGTTCTTGCCGTCGTTGAGGCAGGCGGCCCAGCCGTTCCAGTCGGCGCTGTGGCTCTCCCGCAGGGTGATGGCGATCATCTTCATGTCGGGGTACTCCGCCAGGACCTTGTCCCCCAGGACCCGGTACTTCTCCCGGTCCAGCTCGCCGGACTCCACGTTCACGTCCACGGTGATCTCCAGGGACTTCTGCACGTCCTCCTCGTTGGCCACGGCCACGTCCACGTACTTGGCCATCTCCCGCATGACCTCGGCGGCCTTCCTGCCGTACTTCCACAGGTTCTTGCGGTAGTTGAGGTCGCAGGAGACGGTGATGCCCTTGGCCTTGGCGGCCTTCACGGACTCCAGGGACAGCTCCATGGCGCTCTCGCTGATGGCGGGGGTGATGCCGGTGATGTGGAACCACTCCACACCCTCGAAGACCTTGTCCCAGTCGATGTCGCCGGGCTTGGCCAGGGCGATGGCGGAGTAGGCACGGTCGTAGACCACCTTGCTGGGCAGCTGGTTGGCGCCGTTCTCCAGGAAGTAGATGCCCATGCGGCCGGGGCCACGCTGGACCTTGCTCACGTCCACGCCGAAGCGGCGCAGCTCCTTGATACACTCGTCGCCAATGGCGTTGTCGGGCAGCACGGTGCAGTACTGGGCGTCCATGCCGTAGTTGGCCAGGGACACGGCCACGTTGGCCTCGCCGCCGCCGAAGGTGGCCTCCATCATATTGCTCTGGAAAAATCTCTCATGGCCGGGGGCCCGCAGGCGCAGCATGATCTCGCCAAAAGTCAGGACTTTCATGGTATGTATCTCTCCTCCTGATTATTTCTGCAGCAGATGCACGGCGAAGCCGCCGATCTGGTCCTTCAGGTACACGGCGTTGATGCGGCCGTTCTTGTAGCCGGCGGTCTCCATGTCCACCTCGTAGCCCCGCTTGGCCAGCTCGGCGATGGCGATGTCCACCCGGTTGGTACGCACGGCGATGTGGCCCTGCTTGCCCAGGTACTGGCTCTTCATGACCTCGATGCCGTCGGAGGCGAACACGGACTTATTGCCCATGCGGGTGGGCAGGCCGAAGGCGGCGTTGAAGGTCCCCGCCACGGCCTGGGCCGCGTCGGCGTCGTCGGTGTTGATGCCGATGTGGGCCACCTCGAAGCCCAGCAGGGTGCGGCGGGCCTCGGCACACAGGGCGGTGATCTTGTCAAAGTTGCCGGCGGAGATGTCGGCCTTGGGGCACACCCAGCTGCCGCCCACGGCGTGGACGAAGGGAGCGGAGATGAACTCGCCCAGGTTCTTGTCGTTGACGCCGCCGGTGGGGATGAACTTCACGCCGCCGAAGGGGGCGGAGAGGGCCTTCAGGGCGGTGAGGCCGCCGTAGACGTTGGCGGGGAAGAACTTGACCACCTTCAGCCCCAGCTTCATGGCGGCGGTGATCTCCGTGGGGGTGACGCAGCCGGGGGTGACGGCCACGCCGTTGTCCACGCACCAGCGGACGACCTCCTCGTCAAAGCCGGGAGAGACGATGAACTTGGCTCCGCACGCCACGGCCTGCTTGCACTGGTCCAGGGTGATGACGGTGCCGGCGCCCACCAGCATGTCGGGGCAGCTGTCGGCCACGGCCTTGATGGAGTCCGCAGCGGCGGCGGTGCGGAAGGTGATCTCCATGACGTCGATGCCGCCGGAGAGCATGGCCTTGGCGGTGGGGACGGCGTCCTTGGCGTCCTCAATGACCACCACGGGCACCACGCCGGCGTTCCCCAGTCTCTGTAAAATGTCCATATTCCTGTTGACCTCCTGTTATTCTCGTCCCTATGGGCGTATTATAATTAAGGTATAGGGCACAGGGCGCGCCGTCAGACCCGGGCGGCCCGCAGCCGGGTGGAGCCCCGGACCACCAGCTCCGAGGGCAGGCGGATCTCCTGCTTCTCCGCGGCAGGGTTCTGAATCCGCTGAAGCAGGACCTGGGCCACGGTACAGCCGATCTCATAAGACTGCACCGTAAAGGTGGTAATACCAGGAGGGACGATGACAGGCCAGTTGATCTGCTCGTCCCAGCCCCAGTCGTTGGGCCCGCAAATGCCCACCTGCCGGGGAATCTCCAGGCCCATGGCCCGGATGGCCCCCACCACGTGCATGGTGGTGACGTTGTTCACCCCGATGATGGCGGGGGTATTGCCGCTGCCGCAGCGGCCCAGGAGCTGTTCGATGGCGCGGATGGTTCCCGCCTGGTCGCTGATGTCCACGGTGAAGGACAGGCTCTGGGCGTCCTGATCCGGGTAGTGAAAGGCCATAGCCTCCAAGAAGGCGTTCCGCCGGGTGAACCGGGCGGAGTTGGCAGCGTACTCCTCGGTGAAGAAGGCGGCGGTATGGAACCCCTCCTCTTTCAAGTGAGCCACCACGTCGAGGATCGGCTGGCGCTGCTCGCTGCCCACAAGGGGGAAGTTGTAGTCACTGACCTGCCGGTCGCACAGCACCACCGGCATCCCCTGGCAGGCCAGCTGGATGAGGGATGGGTTGTAGTAGCTGTTGGTATTGACGATCAGGCCATCCACCTTCCGGCTGACCAGGGTCTGGATCAGCCGTTGCTCCAGCTCCAGGGAGTTTTTGCTGTCAGCGAAGAGGGCCACGTAGTTGTTCTCCAGGAGCACATGGCCGATGCCCCGGATCAAAGCGGCGGAGAAGGGGCTGGAGACGTCCGCCACCACCACGCCGATCTGGTAGGACTGCTTGGCTTTCAGGGACTGGGCGATGGAGCTGGGACGGTAGTGGCTCATCTCAATGACGGCGGCGATGCGCTCCCGGGTCTCCGGGCTCATCAGGGAATACTTTCCGTTAATGTAGCGTGAAACCGTTGTCTTAGATACACCAGCCGCCCGGGCTACATCGGAGATTGTTACGTTTTTATGGCTTCCATTTACTGTCATCCTCCCGCCATCGCCTTCCCTACTATATAGTAGTTTCTCATAAGAAATGGAGAAAACAAAACAAATCTTTGAAGCAATTATACCAGAAATAGCGCAACAATGTCAATGCGGACAGCACAATATCCTGGCAGCGGCGCAAGTTTCGGCCATCTCCACAAATGTGAATCGATTTCATTTCGTGTAATCCTCCAA
>DVGP01000249.1 GCA_018712665.1 Candidatus Pelethomonas intestinigallinarum
GGCGGCGGCCGGGGTCCCGCAGCAGGGCGGCGGGGTGGTAGATGGCCATGGCCCGCATCCCGTCCACGTCGTACCACAATCCGTGGTCCCGGGTAATGCGGAACTTCCCGTCAATTAGCCGCATGGCGGCGATCCGCCCCAGGCACACCAAGATCTTGGGCCGGAGCAGGGCCATCTGGCGGCGCAGGTAGCCGATGCAGGCGTCCTGCTCCACGTTCAGCGGGTCCCGGTTCCCCGGGGGGCGGCACTTGACGATGTTGGCAATGTAGACCTTGGTCCTGTCCAGGCCGATCATGGCCAGCATGTCGTCCAGCAGCATCCCGGCCCGGCCCACAAAGGGAATGCCCTGCTCGTCCTCATTGGCCCCAGGGCCCTCCCCCACCAGCATGATCTCCGCGGTGGTGCTGCCCACGCCGAACACTACATTTTTTCGCCCCCGGCACAGGTCGCACTCCCGACACCGGGCGCACTCCGCCATCAGGGCCTCCCAGCTGTCGGCCATGTTGTTTCCTCCGTATGATTTCTCACCGCCCTGGGAAAGCTATCTCCAACCAATGGAAAAGGAGCGCCCCCCATGGCACAATGGTTCTGGTATTTTCTGATCTACAGCTTTCTGGGCTGCTGCCTGGAAAAGCTCTATGCCCGCTGCATCCGCTCTCCCAAGCGGGTGCGCAAGTGCTTTCTGCTGCTGCCCCTGTGCCCGGTGTACGGCCTGGGAATGACCGCCCTTCTGGCCCTGTGGGAGCCGGGGATGGGCCCCCTGGTCCTGGCCTGTCTGGGCGCCCTGGTGTGTACAGGGGTGGAGTATCTGGTCCACCTCTTCTATGAAAAGACTCTGAAGGTCCGCTTCTGGGACTACACCGGCCTTCCGGGCAGCGTACAGGGCAGGATCTGTCCCCTGTTCGCCGCCGTCTGGGGCGGGCTGTCGGCCTTCGCGGCGGTCTGTGTGCAGCCGTGGGTGGCGGCCCTGGCCGCCGCCGTGCCGCCGGCCCTGAGCTATGGAATGTGGCTCCTCCTGGCGGCGGACTGCGTCCTCACCGCCCGGGTTTTGGCATGGTATCACGACACGGAGCTGCTGGCTTTGTCCGCCCTTTCGGCCCGGGTCTCCAGCCAGTCCAGCACGTCCTGATAGACGTACCGGCGGCTGGCCTCATTGAGGATCTCATGGCGCAGGCCGTGGTAGAGCTTGATGGACACGTCCCCCACGCCGGCCTTCCGGAAGGCCTGGTAAGCCCGCCGCACGCCCTTGCCCATCTCGCCCACCGGGTCCTGGTCTCCGGCGATGAACAGCACCGGCAGGTCCTTGTCCATCCTCTCGATGTTGGCCTGCTTTGTGATGATCCCCAGGCCGCCCAGCATATCCCGGAACAGGCCCAGGGTGGTGTCCCCGCCGCAGAGGGGATCGGCGATATAGGCGTCCACGTTGGCCTCGCTGGCGGAGATCCAGTCGAACCTGGTCCGGTTGGGGGCGAAGGGCTTGTTGTAGGCGCCGAAGGCCAGCTGGTCCGCCTTGGCGCTGTAAGCCTTGCGGCCCAGGCGCTTGATCTCCCGGCCGGCGATGAGCTTGCCCCCGGCGATCAGGGCCGGTGACATGTGGCCCGTGCCGCACAGGACGCAGCCGTCCAGCCTGCCGGGGTAGCGGATCAGGTGGGTCCGGGAGAGGAAGGAGCCCATGGAGTGGCCGAAGAGGAAATAGGGGACGCCGGGAAAGACCTTGGCGGTTCGCCGGCGCAGCTCCTCCATGTCCTCCACCGCGTGGCGCCAGCCGTTCTCATCTCCGAAGTAGACCATGGGGCAGCCCTCCACCAGGGACTTGCCGTGGCCCAGGTGGTCGTTGGCCACCACGGCGAAGCCGTGGCCGCAGAGGAAGCGGGCGAAGGGCTCGTAGCGGGCGCCGTACTCCGCCACGCCGTGGGCGATCTGCACCACCCCGGCGACGGGGCCGCCCAGGGGCGTCCACTGGTTGACATGGATCAGGGTCCGGCCGTCGCTGGATGGAAAGTAGAACTCAGACGCGATCACCATGGGCAGCTCCTCCTCTATCCGATTTGGCATTATATTTATTTTACCACACCCGCCGGAAAAAGGATAGGGATATTTTTGCGGGACCCGACAGAAAATTTCCTTGCGCTCCCTCTTGTTCGGTATTATAATTATAATGAAATGAGCAGGAGGCGGCCGTACCCGCCCCCGGAAGGAAAGGAGCGTCTCCCATGAGTTTTTTTGATGATCTGACCAAGAAGGCGAAGGTCGTTGCCTCCGCCGCCTCTGAGAAGGCCAAGGAAGCCGCCGATACCGCGAAGATCTCGGCAGCCATTGTGGCGGAGAAGCGGGAGCTGGACAAGAACTACCGGGCCATTGGGCAGTGGTATGTCTGCGAGTACGCTGATGGGGAGCCCCCGGCCGCCGTGGCGGATCTGGTGGCGGCGGTCAAGGCGTCCCAGGAGAAGATCGCCCAGCTCCAGGCCTGCCGGGAACAGATGGCGGAGGCCGGCGCGGAGCCCCAGGGAAAGGTGTGCCCTGTGTGCGGCAAGATCAGCGAGTCCAAGTTCTGCCCCCACTGCGGCGCCCCCATGGCGTAGGATATCTGATGCAAAACGGACCCCCGGCCGATGGTCATTCGGCCGGGGGTCCGTTTTTTCCTGAGGGCTGTTTCAACCGCTCTCCCGGACTGGACGGCAAAGAGAGCTGTCCCGATTCCGCCATGCCCGCCGCCTTTTCCGCATGTTCTCCCGGCGGAGCGCATATACATGGACCATATCGGGAGAGGGAGCGTGTTGGGTCTTGAAGGGAAATATCGAGGAGCGGGCCTGCGAACTGGCCGCCTATATTGTCGAGAACCGCACCACCGTGCGGGAGGCCGCCAAAAAGTTCGGGATCAGCAAGTCCACCGTACATAAAGACATTCAGGAGCGTCTGCCCCTTTACAACCGAAGCCTCTACCTCCGGGTGAAGGAGGTGTTGGATGAAAATAAGGCGGAGCGCCATATCCGCGGGGGGATCGCCACCCGGCGGAAGTACCGGGGCGAACCGTGAGACCGCCGCCGGCAAACGCCTCTCCCGGCCGGCCTCCCCAGGGGGCTGGCCGGAGAGATGACTCCATTGACCAGGAGGAGAAGCCTATGAAACCTTGCAAAAGGAATCAGCCCCGCCGGCAAAGCGCCGGACCGGGAGCAGGGACTCCGCGGACAGCCCGGGAGACGCCGGTCCGCCGCTATGTACACCCTATCCAGACCGGTGTGCCCGTCGTGTGCGATCCCACAGAGCAGGCGCTTTGCGCCGTGCTGGACGCCCTGCGCCGTCAGACCGAGCTGCTGGAGGAGCTGATTCGGCGGACGGAGCGTACGGAGCCGTAGCATATTCCGCCGCCATGCGGCGTCCCGGACGATCGGCTCCGTGCCGCCTCCGGCAGCGCGGTCCAGCGGCCGGTCTGCCAGGCCGCCCGGCAAAATTTCTCAGGGACCTTCGGTTGCTCTTGCCTTACCACTCCGCCTCGGCTATAATAAGGAAGATCCCTTTGTATTATGTCAATCACAGCAAGACAAGGAGCCAACCACCCATGAGAGGCAATAAGAGACGCACCTCCTCCCTGCAGGCCGTGGCCGTCGCCGCCGTGTGCCTGCTGTTTGCCGCAACCGCCCTCTTTGGGCTGTACAAGTGCTTTTCCCGGCCGCCGGAGTTGTCGGAGAGCACTCTGAGCGCGGGCCAGGAGCAGCTCCAGGCGGCGGAGACGGAAAGCGATGCCCAGACCTCCGGCGAGACGTTCCTCACCAACCGGAAGGACAGCTTTTACACCATCCTGCTCAGCGGCCTGGACGATGAGAACGGCGGCAGCGACACCAACCTGCTGATGGCTCTTGACGCGGAGGGCGGGTCAATCAATGTGGTGAGCCTGCCCCGGGATACCCTGCTGAATGTGTCCTGGTCGGTGAAGAAGCTGAACAACGCGTACCACCACGGCGGGATCACCCGCACGGTGGAGGAGGTCTCCAATCTCCTGGGCATCCCGGTGGATTACTACGTCACCGTGGATCTGGAGGCTTTTGTCGCCCTGGTGGATGCCATCGGCGGGGTGGACTTCGAGATCCCGCTGGATATGGACTACGACGACCCCTACCAGGACCTCCACATCCATTTTGACAAGGGGATGCGCCACCTCACCGGTGAGGAGGCCCTCCAGGTGGTCCGCTGGCGGCAGAACAACGACGGGAGCGGCTACGCCACCGCCGACATCGGCCGCATCGGCACCCAGCAGGCATTCCTTACCGCCGTGGCGCAGCAGACCCTTCAGCTCTCCAACTGGGACAAGATCCCCGCCATGGCCCAGATTTTCCAGGAGTATGTGGACACGGAGCTGACGGTGCCCAACCTGGTGTGGATCGGCGAGCAGGCCCTGACCATGGGCAGCGAGAACATCCATTTCCACACCCTGCCCGGCGACGGCGCCGGCTACTACAAGGGCGGCTCCTACTACACGGTGGACCCTGAGGCTACCCTGGAGCTGGTCAATACATACTTCAACCCCTATACCTACGACCTGACCCTGGACGACATGGATATCCTGGTGCCGTGAGCGCCGAAAGGAAAGGAGCCCCCATGACACGCCGTATCTGTTCCATGGCCCTGGCCCTGCTGCTGCTTGCGTGGACAATCCCTCAAGCCGCCGCGGCCAGCGGCCCCTTCGCCCCTGTCAGGACCTATGAGGACCAGTTCACCGACGTCTCCCCCGCAGACTGGTTCTATGAAAATGTCAAGGCCCTCTACGAGCTGGGGCTGACCAACGGCCAGGGGGCGGCGGACCGCTTCGCCCCCGGGGACAACATGACTCTGGCCGAGGCGGTCACCCTGTCCGCCCGGCTGCGGAGCCTGTACGAGTACGGCGACAGTGAGGAGGGCCCCGGCCTGTACGCCGGGGATTCGTGGTATGAGCCCTACGCCGCCTACCTGAAGGCCCTGGGGGTCATCGGCACGGAGTTTGACGGTGCCTGGCAGCGGGAGGCCACCCGGGCGGAGATGGCACATCTCCTGGCCAACGCCCTGCCCCAGTCCCTGTTCGAGGACATCAACGGCGAGGCGGTCACCGTGGGGTACGCCAGCCGGAATTATATCCTGGACGTCAACGACTACACCCCCTACCGGGAGGACATTCTGGCCCTGTACCGCTGGGGCATTCTCAGCGGCATGGACCGGACGGGCTCCTTCTACCCCGACGAGGCCATCGAGCGCAGCCAGGTGGCCGCCATGGCCACCCGGCTGGTGGATGAGGACCTGCGCGTCCGGCTGGACTGGGACCTGTCCCTGTCCTACAGCCGGGTGGGGACCACCCTGGAGAGCCTGGTGGACAGCGACGGCACCTTCCATACCGCCCCTGGGGCGGGAGATCAGAAGGCCATTGACGACAACATCCGGTACATGCTCTCCCGGGGGGAGCGGCGGATGGTTCTCAGCTACGGCCCCGACGCGCTGAACGAGGCGGCGGTGAGCGCCCTGCTGGAGGCCTTTCTCGCCGGGATCCGCCGGTACGCGGAACAGGGCTATAACGCCGCCCAGTGCTCCTATTCCGCCCGGACCGGCAGCCTGGTTCTGACCTTCTCCAGCAGCCTGTACGATGAGCGGCTGCTGGACAGCTACCGCGACGCCGCTATGGAGGCGGCCATCCAGGTCCACGACCAGCTCTGGTCCGACGGGACCATCACAGCCTCCATGTCGGAGTACGACAAGGCCCGGGCCTATTTTACCTGGCTGTGCCAGCACTGCCAATACGACTTCGCCAGCACGGACACCTCTCTGAGCCACAGCGGCTACGGCGCCTTCATCAACGGTCTGGCGGTCTGCGACGGCTATACCGCCGCCTACAACCTGCTGCTGAAGCTGGAGGGGATCGACTGCACCACCATGTCCACCACGGACCACATCTGGACTGTGGCCACCCTGGACGGCACACAGTACCACATCGACCCCACCTGGGGGGACCAGACGGGGACTATCGCCTACCGCTACTTCGCCATGACGGAGGCCGCGTCCCTGGCCCGGTTCGCGTCGTGAGCCGGGGGATGAAAGCCCTGTTTGTGATCTGCGGCCCGCGCCTTCGGCGCGGGCCGCTTTTTTCTTCCGCCGTTCACAAACGTTTCCTCGATTGTTTAAAATCTCTGCAAAGAATCTTCATACTCTGGACATAAATCCCTTGTATTCTATGCTCGTCAACAGGGAACAAGGCCAAAAGGGCAGATTCCCGTGATACGGTATCGAAGGAGGTCATCCTAATGTATAACGAAAACGAGCAGAACAACCAGAACAACTACGAATACCACTACAGCTATCGCCCGGATTACACTGAGCCCCTGCCCAGTCCCGAGCCCACGCAGTCCACTCAGCCCCAGAAGCCCAGCCGCCACGGCAAGGCCAAGCGGATCGTTGCCGGCGTCCTGGCCGGTGTGCTGGTGGCCGGCGCGGCCTTCGGCGGCGGCTGGTGGGTCAACAATTGGGTGGAGGCCAACCAGGTCAACGAGACCTCCATCCAGGTCAGCAACCGGCCAGGCGTGGAGGTCACCCCCGTCAACGTGGACGGCACCACGCCGCTGACCTATACGCAGATCTACCAGGCCAACGTCGACAGCTGCGTGAGCATCAACGTCTCCTCCAATTACAACTTTTTTGGACAGGTGGTCCAGTCCGCCAGCTCCGGCAGCGGCTTCATTATCACGGATGACGGCTACATCGTCACCAACTACCACGTAATCAGCGAAGGTCTCAGCTCGTCGGGCGCGAATGTGGAAGTCACCCTCAACGACGGCAGCACCTACGCCGCTGAAGTCGTCGGCGGAGACGAGGACTACGATCTGGCCGTGCTGAAGATCGATCCCGGCGAGAACACCCTGACCCCTGTCACCTTCGGCAGCTCCGCTGACCTCCAGGTGGGGGATGAGGTCCTTGCCATCGGCAACCCCCTGGGTGAGCTGACCTTCTCCATGTCCGAGGGCATCATCTCCTGCGTGGACCGCGAGATCAACGTGGAGGGCACCCCCTTTGACATGATCCAGATCACCGCCGCCGTCAACTCCGGCAACTCCGGCGGCCCTCTGTTCAACATTTACGGCGAGGTGGTGGGCATCGTGTCCGCCAAGTACTCCACCTCCTCCAACGGCACCAGCGTGGAGGGCCTGGGCTTCGCCATCCCCATTAACGACGTTCTCAGCATGATTGAGGACATTATTGAAAACGGCCAGGTCACCACCCGCCCCTACATGGGCGTGAGCGTATCCAACGCCTCTTATCACCCGGAGACCGGCGTCAGCGCCGGGGCCTACATTGAGGAGGTCGTGGCCGGTGGCCCCGCCGAAGCGGCGGGCCTCCAGGTGGGCGATGTGATCACCATGATCGACAGCACTCTCATTACCTCCAGCAGCGATCTGACCTCCGCTGTGGGCGGCAAGAGTTACTCCGCTGGCGAGAGCGCTACCATCACCTTTGTCCGGGACGGACAGGTGCAGACCGCGGAGCTGACCTTCGGCAGCACCACCGAGGCGGAGAACACCAGCGCCGAGACCAGCCAGTCCCAGCAGAATCAGGACTACAACGACATGATGGATGAGTTCTTTGACGAGTACTTCGGCGGCCGGTACGCCGGCTGAGTGTCCGCCATGTCGCCCCACCGGCGGGATGAGAGCCGGAAAACAACTTAACTTTGCTTACGAGACAGGTTTCTTCTTTCTCTCCTAAACCCAAGTGGGGGATACGGCAGACGCCGTATCCCCCACTTGGGTTTTTTGGCGAAAAAGGCTGACGCCTTTTCCGCCAAAGGAGATTCGCTGCGCTTGCGCCTCGGCCCCTGGAGGGTCCTGCGACGCTCGCTCCGCGCAAAGTGTTTTTCCGCCGCCGCAGCGTAAGCAAACATGCCAGTGGCATGTTTGCAGCGTAGGCCGCAGCGGCTATGCCGCGAGGAGGGAAGCTTGCGGTTGAAATCGTCATTTCGCGCCGTGCGCGGCGCGAAACTCTGCGAGGCTTTCAGGTGAAAAGTAAGTTCCTTGTCTGCCGAACGGTTCTGTGGTATACTTGGGGTATAATATTACGACCCGGTGGAGCGGTAGTGCCTGACCCCCAGCCGCCACAGCCCCCAGCAGGGCAGCAGGAACAGCAGGGAGACAACCGGCAGCAGGCCGTACCACCCCGGCCCCCGGTCCAGAAGGTACTGGAGGGGCCAGTGCTGGACCAGGGCCAGGGGCACCAGGAAGGTCAGCACCAGCAGCACCGGCTTTCCATACACGCCGAAGGGGTACTTGCCGTACTCCCGGGGGCCGTCGGTGAAGATGTTCATGACCTCCAGGCCCTCGGTGGTGAAGAAGCAGAGGGTGGCGTTGACCAGGAACAGGCCGAAGAACACCGCCGCCCCGCAGAGGATCATCAGCGCCAGCACCGCCGCCTTGGCCGCCGTCCACGCCACCGCCCCGGAGCGGACGGAGAAAAAGATCATCACCGCCGCCTGCAGGACTCGGGCCAGCATGGTGGGTTTCATGTCCTGGCAGAGGAGCTGGAAGAGGAGGCCCCGGGGCCGGACCAGGATGCGGTCGAACTGTGCCTGGGCCAGCACCTGGGAGAAGCTGTCCAGCCCCCGGGCGAAGCACTCCGCCAGGGAGGTGGCCATGAGGATCACCGCGAAGCCCAATGTGAGCTGGGGCAGGGTGTAGCCCTGGATGGTCTCAAACCGGGCCATGAGAAACACCACCCCCAGAAAGACGTTGGCCGTCACCAGCATGGCCCCCAGGCAGCTGAGGAGGAAGGATCCCCGGTAGGCCATGGCGCTCTTTAAGTGGATGGCCAGGAACTTTCCATATAATTTCACTGTGTCCATCCCTCACCCTCCCGCCACGACGCAGCGGCGCAGGCCGCGGTTCATCAAAATCCAGCCCGCCAGGATCAGAAGCAGGCACCAGAGGGCCTGGAGCCCCATGGCGGCGGGGATCTCCGTCCCGGCGATGTCCCCGCCGTAGATCCGCAGGGGCACGTTCTGCATGGACCCGAAGGGGCTCAGGGCCGCGATGGTCCGGAGGGGCTCCGGCAGGAAGGGCAGGGGCACGATGGCGCCGCCCAGCAGGTCTGCCGCCGCCAGGGACAGCCAGCGGACGCCGTTGGTGGACTCCAGATAGAAGCCCAGACCGTAGAGCACCATGGTGTAGGCGCACACCAGCACCAGCATCAAAGCCATGGATACCAGGAACAGTGCCAGCGTCCCCGGGGAGACGGTCAGGCGCAGGCCGTAGGGGGCCGGGACCAGGGCGGCCACCAACAGGATGGGCAGACACCGCAGGGCCGCCCGGCTCAGCCGCAGGGCCAGAGACCGGGCCATCCACATGCCGTACAGGTCTCCGGGCCGGACCAGCTCGTAGGCCACCGTCCCCTGCTGGACGGAATCCGCCAGCTCCGGCTCCAGATGCCACAGGGCGAAGAAGGCCAGAAAGGCCTGCTGGAGCCAGATGTAGGCGGCTAGGGCCTCCATGCCCATGGGGAATTTCTCCGGGCTCTCCAGGTAGAAGGCCCGGTAGAGGAGGACCTCCATGGTCCCCCAGACCAGCTGGGTGCTCATCCCCGCCAGGGCCGCCGCCCGGTACTGGAGCCCAGCCAGCAGCCGCATTCGGAAAAAGGAGAGATATTGCTTCATAGCCGCCTCCTCAGATGCCGAAGCGGCGGTACAGGTCCGCCACCGACTCCTCGGTGGACAGGTTCTCCCCGGCCAAGCAGCGGATCTGGGCGGTGGTGCCGTCCAGAAGGAGCTGCCCCTTGCCGATGAGGAGGACCCGGGAGCACAGGGCGTCGATGTCCTGCATGTCGTGGGTGGTGAGGATCACGGTGGTGCCGCACTGCCGGTTCTGCTCCAGGATGAAGGAGCGGACCTTCAGCTTGCTCACCGCGTCCAGGCCGATGGTGGGCTCGTCCAGCAGCAGGATCTCCGGGCTGTGGAGGAGGGCCGCCGCGATCTCGCAGCGCATCCGCTGGCCCAGGCTCAGCAGCCTGGCCGGGGTCCGCAGCAGGTCCCCCAGGTCCAGCAGCTCCGTCAGCCGCTCCAGATTCTCCCGGTACCGGGCCTCCGGCACCCGGTAGATGTCCCGCAGCAGCAGGAAGGAGTCCGTCACCGGCACGTCCCACCACAGCTGGCTGCGCTGTCCGAAGACCACCCCCAGCCGGGCCACGTGGCGCTTCCGGTCCTCCCAGGGCACCAGATCCCCCACCCGGCAGGTCCCGGCGTCGGGCCGGAGAATGCCGCAGAGGATCTTGATGGTGGTGCTCTTTCCCGCGCCGTTGGGGCCGATGTAGCCCACGATCTGGCCGTCGGGGATGGCGAAGGACATCTCCCGCAGGGCGGGGATCTCCTCATACCGGCGGGAGAACAGGCTCCGGGCCGCGCTGCCCAGCCCGGCGTCCCGCCGCCGGACGCGGTAGGTCTTGCTCACACCTCGCATTTCGATCATGATTCTTGCCTCCTTGTCTGAAATCGCCCCGCCGCGGGTCAGACCAGCGGGAGACCCTTGGGCAAGCCTCCATGGCCTTAAAGGCAGGCGGGAAATATTTCGTCAGGGGCAGCGGCGGCGGTCACGAGCCTCTCCGCCGCAGGACAAAATACTCTCTTTTCTCAAAACGGGAAAAGGATATTTATTTTATTCCATATGGCGGTTTTTGTCAACAAAAACCGCCTAAAAGGAGGGAAGCTCATTGAAGACGCTGTTTACCGCCCTGGCGGAGGAGCTGTCCGCCGGGCGGGGGGCCGTGGTGGCCACGGTGGTCGCCAGCCGGGGCTCCACCCCCCGGGGCCCCGGGGCGCAAATGCTGGTCCGCGCCGACGGCTCCGCCCTGGGCACCGTGGGTGGCGGCGCGGTGGAGCTGGAGGCCGCCCGGCTGGCCCGGGACCTCTGCCGGGAGGGGCGGAGCATGACAAAGACCTACCGGCTGACCAACACCCAGGCCGGGGACCTGGGGATGGTCTGCGGCGGCGAGGCGGACATCCTGTTCCAGTATGTCGCCCCCGCCGGCTTGCCGCAAATACAAAAGATCCTTCGGGCGCTGGAGGATCGGACGGAGCCACGCTGGCTGGTGACGGCCTTTGCCCTTGACAGCTGGCGCTGGGGCCTCTGCGACGGGGCGGGGAGCTGCCTTGACCTGGGCGGTATTCCCGGAGAGCGCCTTCTGCCCCTGCTGGGGAAGCGCCCCGTCCTGGGGGAGGGGGACCCGGCCCTGTTTGTCCAGCTCCTGGCCCCGGCGGGGACGGTGTATCTCTTCGGGGCGGGCCACGTGGGGCTGGCCCTGGTCCACCTGCTGGCCCTGGCGGAGTTTCCCGTGGTGGTCTACGACCAGCGGCCCGCCCCGCCGGACGGCATCCCCGAGGCGGTACGGGTGGTCCAGGGGCCCTATGAGGACGCCCTGTCCCGGCTGGAGGCCATCGGCCCCGAGGACTACGTGGTCATCATGACCCCGGGCCACCAGGGGGACTACGAGATATTGCGGCAGGTCCTCCGGACCCCCGCCCGGTACATCGGGTGCATCGGCAGCCGCCGGAAGATCGCCGCCACCCGGGAGCGGCTCCTGGCCGACGGCTTTTCTGAGGCGGACTTCGCCCGGGTCCACGCCCCCATCGGCCTGGACATCGGCGGGGAGACCCCCCAGGAGATCGCCCTGTCCGTGGCGGCCCAGCTGGTGGCCTGCCGGGCCGGGAAGCCCACCCGGCGGGAGGACCGGCCATGACCGCCGGGGGACGGGAGCCGGGCCGGGTCCAGTCGGTGTGCAAGGCCCTGGATCTGCTGGAGTGTCTGGCCGGGGCGGGGACGCCCCTGTCCCTGGGGGAGCTCTCCCGCCGGGCGGGGATGCCCAAGGCCACGGTCCACGGCCTCCTCTCCGCCCTCCGGGCGGGGGCGGTGGTGGAGCAGTCCGAGGAGGACGGCCGGTACCGGCTGGGCATCCGCCTCTTTGAGTACGGCTGCGCCGTCAGCCGGGGCTGGAACGTGCTGGAGGCCGCCGCCGGGCCCATGGGCCGGGTGGCGGAGGAGACCGGGGAGACGGTGTCCATCGCGGCCCTGGACCACGGGGACGTGCTGGTTTTAGACAGCGCCGACGCCCACAGCAACTTCCGGGTGGTGTCAGAGAAGGGCTCCCGGCTGCCCCTCCACTGCACCTCCCAGGGCAAGCTCCTGCTGGCCTACCTGCCGGCGGCGGAGCGGCGGGCCCTGCTGCGGGGGTGCGACTTCGCCGCCTACACCCCCCACAGCCACACGTCGG
This sequence comes from Candidatus Pelethomonas intestinigallinarum, assembly GCA_018712665.1. Taxonomy (GTDB): domain Bacteria; phylum Bacillota; class Clostridia; order Oscillospirales; family Oscillospiraceae; genus Pelethomonas; species Pelethomonas intestinigallinarum. Next base: position 12,262 of record DVGP01000249.1, read on the forward strand.
CCCAGGCCCTGGAGGCGGAGCTGCCGGAGATCCTGGCCCGGGGCTACGCCCTGGAGAACGGGGAGCTGCGGATCGGGCTGCGGTCCGTGTCCGCCCCGGTGTTTGACGTGACGGGCCGGGCGGCCTACGCCGTGTGCGTGGTGGGCATGTTCCGCCGGGTCAACGCCCCGGAGCTGGAGCGGGCTACGGAGCTGCTGGTGGAGGCCGCCGGACAGATCTCCTTTGCCCTGGGTTACCGGGGCGGGCCGATGGAGCGGGGAAAGGAGCAATAGCTTGTTACAAATAGAAGGAATGAAATTGTCGCTGGAGGAGGACGAGAGCCTGCTGGCCGAGCGGGCCGCGGCACTGCTCCGGGTCCCCGCCGGGGACGTCCGGGAGGTGCGTATCCTCCGCCGGGCGCTGGACGCCCGGGAGGGGGTCCATCTGGTGTATACTCTCCACGTCGGCGTGAAGCACGAGGCCCAGGTCCTCCGGCGGTGCCGGAGCAAGAAGGTCTCACGGGCGGAGGAGCGGTCCTACCGCCTGCCGGAGCCGGCACCGGCCCCGGCTGTGCCGCCGGTGGTGGTGGGCGCCGGGCCCGGGGGCC
>DVGP01000250.1 GCA_018712665.1 Candidatus Pelethomonas intestinigallinarum
CTGCCCAACGTGCGGCGGGTGCTGGACTACGCCGTCACCGAGATCCCGCCGGAGAAGATCTGCCTGGGCATCCCCAACTACGGCTATGACTGGCCCCTGCCCTACCGGCAGGGTGAGACCCAGGCCCAGTCACTGTCCAACCAGGAGGCGGTGGCCGCCGCCGTGGCCTATGGAGCGGCGATCCAGTACGACGAGTCGGCCCAGAGCCCCTGGTTCCGGTATACGGCGGCGGACGGCGCCATCCATGAGGTGTGGTTCGAGGACGCCAGGAGCATCAGCGAGAAGCTGCGGCTCATCCGGCTCTACGGCCTTCACGGCGCGGGGTACTGGAACCTGGACCGCCCCTTTCCCCAGGGCTGGACCGTCCTCAACGCCCTGTGGGACGTGGCGGATTTCCCACCGACCGGGTAGTGCGGCGGATTTCTGCAAAAAGTGCCGCCGTAAGCGGACAAATAATTCCTTCGTATGGACAGTGGCAAATTTTTGTGCTATACTAACACACAACACGCAAGCAGAGTACGCCATTTCCCGGACAGGAGGATGAAACGCCATGCGGATCAAAGCCATTGAGGTGGGACATATCTCCCTGCCACTGGTCCACCCCTTCAAGACCGCTCTGCGGACGGTGGAAGCGGTGGAGGATGTGGTGGTTCGGGTAGTGAGCGACGATGGGACCGTGGGCTACGGCGAGGCGCCCCCCACCGCCGTTATCACCGGCGACACCACCGCATCCATCCTCTGTGCCATCCGGGAGTATATCCGCCCCGCCCTGGTGGGGATGGATGTGATGGACCTGGAGGCCGTCATGAGGCGGCTGGACGGCTGCATGGCCCACAACACCACCCCCAAGGCGGCGGTGGACATGGCGGTCTACGACCTGTGGGCCCGGGCCCAGGGCAAACCCCTGTACCAGCTCCTTGGGGACGCCCGGCAGAGCTTCCAGACCGACCTGACCATCTCAGTGAACCCGGTGGACCAGATGGTCTCCGACAGCCTGGAGGCCGTGGACAGGGGGTTTGGCATTTTAAAGGTCAAGGTAGGCAAGGAGGGGCTGGCCGACGTGGACCGGATGGCCGCCATCCGCCGGGCGGTAGGCCCGGACGTCAGGCTCCGGGTGGACGCCAACCAGGGCTGGACCGCGGAGCAGTCGGTGTCCATCATCCGGGCCATGGAGGACCGGGGGCTGGACATCGAGCTGGTGGAGCAGCCCGTCCCCGCCCACGATTTGGCCGGCTTGAAGGAGGTCGCCCGGGCGGTGGACACCCCTATCCTGGCGGACGAGGCGGTGTTCTCCCACTACGACGCCGCCCGCATCATCGAGGAGCGGGCCGCCGACCTCATCAACATCAAGCTTATGAAGACCGGCGGCATCTGGAACGCCCTGAAGATCTGCCGCCTGGCGGAGGCCGGCGGCGTGGAGTGCATGATCGGCTGTATGCTGGAGTCCCGGCTGTCCGTGGCCGCCGCCGCCCACCTGGCCGCCGGGCAGAGAATCATCACCAGAGCGGACCTGGACGGCCCCTCCCTGTGCGCCGTGGACCCCTACACCGGCGGTCCGCTGTTCAACGGCCCGGAGATCGCCATGTCGGACAACCCGGGCGTGGGGGTAGAAAATGTCCCCTGTCCGGCCTGGAGCGACTGACGTCCCGGCCGGTCTCCCGTTATCCTGTTATATCTGGCCTGCCGGCCATATATAGATTGGGCCTCCCCGTTGGCCCATCCCCGCTATGGAGCGGATTTCAAACGGAAAGGAATGGAAGAGATGAAAATGAAGAAGCGCGCAACGGCCCTGCTGCTGGCTCTGGCTATGGTCCTGGCCCTGACCGCCTGCGGCGACACGGGCGGCGGAGGCGACGGCTCCGCCGTCTACCGCACCCTTTACTCCACCGAGGTGGAGACCATGAACTACCTGTACACCACCTCCTCCGGCAACCTGGAGATCCCCGCCAATGTGGTGGACACCCTGGTGGAGTACGACTGCTACGGCGTGGTCCAGCCCTCCCTGGCTGAGAGCTGGGAGCACAACGAGGACTACACCCAGTGGACCTTCCACATCCGCGAGGGGGTCAAGTGGGTGGACAAGGACGGCAATGAGGTGGCCGACGTCACCGCCCAGGACTGGGTGGACGCCGCCCACTACATCCTGGACGCCGCCAACGACTCCTCCAGCGAGTATAACTTTGAGGTGGCCCAGGTGACCAACGCCGCGGCCTATTACGCCTACACCGCCTACCTGCTGGAGCTGGAGACCGCCACCGACGGCACCGATGAGAACGGCAATCCCGTCAAGCTCAACGCGGACGGCGAGGTCATCGAGGAGGTGCCCGAGGTGTCCGTGGAGGACATCGGCGTGAAGGCCACTGACACCTATACCCTGGTCTACACCCTGGACGCCCCCTGCTCCTACTTCCTGTCCATGCTGTGCTGGGCCGCCTTCATGCCCGTCAACGGCGAGTTCCTGGCCCAGTGCGGCGACAGCTTCGGCACCAGCGCCGAGACCCTGCTCTACTGCGGGCCCTTCATCCTGTCCACCTTCGAGCCCCAGGTCCAGCGGGTCATGACAAAGAATCCCACCTACTGGGACATTGACAACGTCCATATCGACACCATCCAGATGACCTACAACGCGGAAGCCTCCACTCTGGCCACCCAGATGTACCTGGACGGCTCCATCGACAACGCCACCATCAGCGCCGATCTGCTCAGCTCCCTGCTGGAGACCCACAGCGACCAGATCCACTACTCCCGGCCCGACGTGTCCTACTCCTACTGGTACCTGTTCAACTTCGATCCCAACTTTGACGAGGAGTACGAGCCGGACAACTGGCGCATCGCCGTGAACAATGAGAGCTTCCGCCTGTCCATCGTCCACGGCCTGGACCGGGTCAACGCCCTGCAGGCCAAGGACTTCGCCGACCCGGAGAGCCTGCTGAGCAACACCATCACCCCCCTGGGCGCCGCCTCCGCCTCCCAGGACTACGCCTACTACGGCGGTCTGGAGAAGTACACCAACGGCGATACCTTTGACCCGGACCTGGCCCTGGAGTACAAGGAGACCGCCATGGAGGAGCTGGCCGCCGAGGGCTGCACCTTCCCCGTCATTGTCTACTACCCCTATAACCCCAACGAGACCAACGCCGACTCCATGGCCCAGCTGGTGGAGCAGCAGCTGGAGAATCTGCTGGGCACCGACTATATCGACGTGGTCATCCAGCAGGGCAACGAGAGCTTCCTGTCCACGGTGCGCCGGGCCGGCAACTACGGCTTTACCCTGTGCAACTGGGGTGCCGACTACTCCGACGCCTCCGCCTATGTGGTGGACCCCTTCGCCGAGGACTCCAGCTACAGCTTCATCTATGAGAGCGACGACCCGGAGACCCAGAGCTTCTACCAGGAGTATCTGGATCTGGTGGAGACCGGGCTGGCCACCACCGACGACATCGAGGCCCGGTATGAGGCCTTCGCCCAGGCGGAGTGCGTCCTGCTGGACCACGGCTTCGCCATCCCCATTCACACCAACACCCGGGAGTACTCCTTCTCCAAGCTCAACCCCCTGGAGGGCTCCTACGCCTCCTTCGGCTTCTCCACCCTGCGGTACAAGTATCAGCACATCCTGGAGAAGTCCATGGGCATGGAGGAGTTTGAGCAGGCCTATCAGACCTGGCTGGACGAGCGGGAGGCCGCGCTGGCCGAAGCCGCCCAGTAAACTCGATCCGATGTTTCCCCGGGGCGCAGCCGCCCTGAGCCGCGCCTCCGGCGCGTCCCCCACCAACCCGGGGCAGGAAGGTCCCATCACCAGGCGCCTTCCTGCCCCCCGCCTTTTCCCGCGGAACCTCCGCGTCCGCGCCCTACCGGGGCGTGGACGCGCGGGCTCTGCCGATTTCCCTGTAAAGGAGGTCAACCTCTGTGGCAAAATATATTCTCAAACGGGTGCTCCGCTCCCTGATCACCATGGTCATCGTCATTACCGTGGTCTTCTCCCTGCTGCGGCTGATGCCCATTGAGGGGTACTTCGAGAACTTCGACAAGCTCTCCGAGACCCAGATCCAGGTCCGCCTCAACGACCTGGGGCTCAACGACCCCCTGCCGGTCCAGCTGGGGAACTTCTTCAATCAGCTTCTCCACGGTGACCTGGGCGAGTCCATCAAGTACCGGAAGAACGTGGCCATTACCACCATCATCGCCGAAAAGATCCCCATCTCCCTGTTCATCGGCCTGACCTCCCTGGCCATCGCCATGGCCCTGGGCCTGCCCCTGGGCATCATGATGGCCCGGAGCACCCGAACGAGGTGGAAGCTGTGGGACAAGTTCGGCACGGTGTTCATCGTTGTCATCCAGGCGGTGCCCGCTGCGGCCTACCATATCCTGATCCAATTCGCCGGCTCCCAGGGCCCCCTGAAGCTGCCCATGCTGTTTTCCATGAATAACCCGGCCAGCTACATCCTGCCCATCTTCTCCCTGTCCCTGGGCAACATCGCCTACTACGCCATGTGGCTGCGGCGGTACATGGTGGACGAGGCCAACAAGGACTACATCCGCCTGGCCCGGGCCAAAGGCGTGCCGGGCGCGCAGATCTCCCGGCGGCACGTGTTCCGCAACGCCATGGTGCCCCTGGTCCAGTACGTCCCCAACTCCATCCTCTTCACCCTCATGGGCTCCCTGTATGTGGAGTCCCTGTACTCGGTGCCGGGGATGGGCGGCCTGCTGGTCACCGCCATCAAGGGTCAGGACAACAATCTGGTCCAGGCCCTGGTCATCATCTACGCCGTCATCTCCATCCTGGGCCTGCTGTTCGGCGACATTCTGATGGCTATTCTCGACCCCCGCATCAGTTTCGCCAAAAAGGAGGGTGCCCGCTGATGAAACGCTACCGTGACCGCAGGACCGACCAGCTGGGCGACGCCCTGGCCAAGCAGATGGAGCGGGAGGTAAAAGCCTCCGACCTTACCGATGCGGAGCTCTTCTCCTTCGCCGGCTTCGACGCCTCGGCGGCGGAGCGGGGGGGATACTCCAACTACTCCTACTGGATGGCCACCCTCCGGGCATTTTTCAAGAACAAGGTGGCGGTGTTCTTCCTCATCGTCATGGTGGCGCTGCTGGCCTTTACCTTCATCCAGCCCCTGCTGCCCGGCCAGCTGGACCCCCTGACCATCCACTACGGCGAGGACGGCAGGGTCCTGCAGAACCTGAAGCCCGGAGAGCAGGGATTCATCTTCGGCACCAACGAGATCGGCCAGGACATCTGGTCCCGGATCTGGTCCGGCACCCGCACCTCCCTGTTCATCGGCTTTACCGTGGCCTGTGTGGAGGCGGTGCTGGGCATTCTGATGGGGGTACTGTGGGGCTACGTCCGGAAGCTGGACTTCCTCTTCACCGAGCTGTACAACGTCTTTGACAACATCCCCCAGACCCTGGTGCTGATCCTGTTCTCCTACATCATGAACCCCGGGGTGGACACCATCATCTTCGCCCTGTGCCTCACCGGCTGGCTGGGCATGGCCCGGTTCATCCGCAACCAGATCATCATCATCCGGGACCGGGACTACAACCTGGCCTCCCGGTGCCTGGGGGTCCCCACCCGGCGGATCGTGGTGAAGAACCTGCTGCCCTACCTGGTGTCCGTCATCACCATGCGGATGGCCCTGGCCATCCCCTCCGCCATCGGCAACGAGGTCTTCGTCACCTATATCGGCATCGGAATGCCGGTGGACGTCCCCTCCCTGGGGAACCTGATCGACACCGGGCGGAAGCTGATGACCATCCCCTCCCTGCGCTACCAGCTCTACTTCCCGGTGGCAATCCTGGCGGTCATCACCATCTCCTTCTACATCATCGGCAACGCCTTCGCCGACGCCGCCGATCCGAAAAGCCATGTCAAGTGAGGAGGGAAACGATGGAAAACAACATCATCCTCTCCGTCCGGGACCTGGACGTGAAGTTCACCCTCCGGGGGCAGACCCTCCACGCCATCCGGGGCGTGTCCCTGGACGTGCACCAGGGGGAGAGCCTGGCCATCGTGGGGGAGTCCGGCTCGGGGAAGTCCGTGTTCGTCAAGACCTTCATGGGCCTGCTGGACGCAAACGGCTTCATCGACGGCGGCTCCATCCTGTATGACGGCCAGGACCTGACCCAGTACCGGGACGACAAGGACTGGCTGAAGATCCGGGGCCGGGAGATCGCCATGGTCCTCCAGGACCCCATGACCTCCCTCAACCCCCTGAAGACCATCGGGGCCCAGATCCAGGAGGCCGTGGAGCTCCACCAGGGGCTGAAGGGCCCAGCCGCCAAACAGGCGGTGCTGGAGGTCCTCGCCGACGTGGGCATCGACGACCCGGAGCGCCGCTACAAGCAGTACCCCCACGAGTTCTCCGGCGGCATGCGCCAGCGGGTGGTCATCGCTATCGCCATGGCCTGCCGGCCCAAGATCCTCATCTGCGACGAGCCCACCACCGCCCTGGATGTGACCATCCAGGCCCAGATCCTGGACCTCATCAAGACCATGCAGAAGAAGTACCACCTGACCACCGTCTACATCACCCACGACCTGGGGGTGGTGGCCAACGTGGCGGACCGCATCGCCGTCATGTACGCCGGGGACATCGTGGAGGTGGGGACCTGCGACGAGGTGTTCTACGACCCCAGGCACCCCTACACCTGGGCCCTGCTCAGCTCCCTGCCCCAGCTGGGGGTCAAGGGGGAGGACCTCTACTCCATCCAGGGCACGCCTCCCAACCTGTTCTATGAGGTGAAGGGGGACGCCTTCGCCCCCCGGAACCCCCAGGCCCTGAAGATCGACTTCCTGGAGCGGCCGCCCTTCTTCCAGGTGTCCCCCACCCACAAGGCCAGGACCTGGCTCCTGGACCCCCGGGCCCCCAAGGTGGAGCCCCCCGAGCACATCCGCGCCCTGCGGGAGAAGGGAGTGAACCGCCGTGACGGCTGAGCGAGAAAAGCTGCTGGAGGTCCAGGACCTCACCGTACAGTTCGGCCCCAAGCGCCATCCCTTTACCGCGGTGGACAAGGTGTCCTTCCACATCTACCGGGGGGAGACCTTCGGTCTGGTGGGGGAGTCCGGCTCCGGCAAGACCACCATCGGCCGGGCCATCATCCGCATCCACCCCACCGCCGGGGGCAAGGTGATCTTTGACGGCCGGCAGATCAACGGCAAGATCCCCCGGGACCTGGACCGGGAGGTGACGCGCCGCATCCAGATGATCTTCCAGGACCCCATGGCCTCCCTCAACGAGCGGGCCAAGGTGGACTACATCATCTCCGAGGGCCTCTACGGCAACGGCTTCCATCTGACAAAGGAGGAGCGGGAGGAGCGGGTGGCCCAGGCCCTCACCGACGTGGGGCTGCTGCCGGAGTTCGCCAGCCGCTTCCCCCACGAGTTTTCCGGGGGCCAGCGCCAGCGCATCGGCATCGCCCGGGCCCTCATCATGGAGCCGGATTTCATCATCGCCGACGAGCCCATCTCCGCCCTGGACGTGTCCATCCGGGCGCAGGTCCTCAACCTGCTGGCCAGCCTCCAGCGGGCCCGGGGGCTGACCTACCTCTTCATCGCCCACGATCTGTCGGTGGTCCGCTTCCTCTGCGACCGCATCGCCGTGATCCACAGGGGACGGATCGTGGAGCTGGCGGAGAGCGAGGAGCTCTTCGCCCACCCCCTCCACCCCTACACCCGGGCCCTGCTGTCCGCCATCCCCCAGCCGGACCCCATCGCCGAGCGGAAGAAGAAGCTGCTGGTCTTCGACCCCAGCTGCCACCACTACAGCGAGAGCAACCAGCCCGCCTGGCGGGAGGCCCGCCCCAGCCACTTCGTGCTGGCCAGCGAGGAGGAGCTGGCGGAGTACCAGAAGTTATAAACCATAAAAGGAGTGACAGCCTTGCGATTTCCCAAGCCTCTGTTCCCCGGCGCCCGGGTGGCGCTGCTCAGCGCCAGCGGCATCGTCCGGGCGGAGCGGCTGCCCCAGGCCGCCGACGCTGTGCGGTCCCTGGGCCTGGAGCCGGTGATCTACCCCTCCTGCCGCTACGAGAACCGCCACGGCTATCTGGCCGCCGATGACCGGCAGCGGGCGGATGATCTGAACGCCGCCTTCGCCGATCCGTCCATCGACGGCATCCTGGCCATCAAGGGGGGCTACGGCGCCCACCGGGTGCTGCCCCTGCTGGACTGGGAGGTGATCCGGGCCAACCCCAAGTACTTCTCCGGCTACAGCGACGTCACCGCCCTCCACACCGCCCTCAACCAGGTCTGCGGTCTGGTGACCTACCACACCATGATGCCCGCCACGGAGTACTACGAGGACGTGGGGGAATACTCCATGGACTGGCTGAAGCGTGCCCTCTTCGGCGGCCTCCAGGGCCGTCTGAAGAACCCGGAGGGACAGCGCCTGACCACTCTGGTCCCAGGCCGTGCCCAGGGCCCCCTGTGCGGCGGCAACCTGTCTCTGCTGGCCGCCTCCCTGGGCACCCCCTGGGAGATCGACACCCGGGGAAAGCTCCTGTTCCTGGAGGACGTTGACGAGCACACCTACCGGGTGGACGGGATGCTCACTCAGCTGCGGAACGCCGGCAAGTTCGACCAGTGCGCCGGGGTGATCCTGGGGGCCTGGACCAACTGCACGCCCCAGGTGGAGGAGCACAACCTGGAGCTGCCGGAGATCTTCCGGGAGCTCATCGCACCCGCCGGGAAGCCCGCGGTGATGGGCCTGGCCTGCGGCCACGTGATCCCCACCCTGTCCCTGCCCCTGGGGGCCCAGGCGGCGCTGGACGCCGGTGAGGGCGTACTGGAGGTGCCTGATGACCCCCGCTGAACTGGAAACATATCTCCGGGGAGAGCTGGACGCCTTCCCCGGGCGGGCCGCCCTGCTGATGGCGGAGGCCGAGAGCGGCCGGGTCCTCCACGCCGCCGACCCCGACGTTCAGGTGGTCTCCGCCTCCACCATCAAGGTCCCCATCCTCTGTGCCGCCCTGGAGCTGTGCCGGCGGGGGGAGCTGTCGCTCTCCCAGCTGGTGCCCATCCCGGAAGACCGGATCTGCCCGGACACCTCGGTGTTTGAGGAGGGCAACCGGCAAGAGGCCGGCTACCCCCTGTGGGAGCTGCTGTACTGGATGATCGTCCTCAGCGACAACACTGCCACCAACGCCGTCATCCGCCTGTTGGGGTACGACGTTGTGAACGGCTGGTGCCGGGCTCACGGCCTGGAGCGGACCAGGCTGGAGCGGGAAATGCTGGACTGGGACGCCATCGCTGCCGGCCGGAACAACTACACCTCCCCGGCGGACCAGTGCCGGGTGTACCGGCTTCTGTACCGGGGGGAGGTCCTGACGCCGGAGCTGCGGGAGACCGCCATGGACTTCCTCCGCCGCCAGCGGCACATGGACGGCCTGATGCGGTACATCCCCGACAACATTGCCGTGGCCCACAAGGGCGGGTGCCTGGACTATCTGGACCACGACGCCGGGCTCTTCCTTTTGCCGCGGCGCCCCTACTTCCTGGGGATCTTCACCTGGGAGGGCCCCAGCGTGGAGGGAGACCCCCGGCAGAGACAGCTCATCGGCCGCCTGTCCAAGGCGGTGTACCAGACTTACCGCTGAGGAGGGAGCAACCGTGAAAGCCATTGTGAACGTCCCCATCTGTCCCCTGCTGGACCGCCCCGGCCCTGTGGGCGGGGACTACCCTACGGTGGTGGATGAGGCCCTGTACGGCATGGTGGTGGAGCTGCTGGAGAGCCCCGCCCCCGGCTGGCGGCGGGTCCGCACCTATTACCGCTATGAGGGCGTCGTCCGGGAGGCCGATCTGATCCCGGGAGACGAGGAGGCGGCCGCCTGGGCGGCCCTGCCCAAGCTGACGGTGTGGCACAAGAACTTCTGCGACGTGCTCACCGCCCCCAAGGTCCAGGGGTATCCCCTGGTCACCCTGCCCCGGGGCGCGGTAGTATCCCCCACCGGGGAGGCGGAGAAGGGCTGGCGGCCCGTCCGCCTGGCGGACGGCCAGACCGGCTTTGTCCAGGACGGCATTTTGGGTCCCTACTACACCGCCCCCAGCGCGGGGGAGGAAGGGGCGCTCCGCCGCCGCCTGACGGAGACCGCCCTGCTGTACCGGGGGACCCCCTACCGCTGGGGCGGCAAAACCCCCATGGGCATCGACTGTTCCGGGCTGGTGTCCATGGCCTACCTCCTCAACGGCATCGTCATCTACCGTGATGCCGGGATCAAGGAGGGTTTCCCCATCCGGCCCATCGATCCGAAGGACGCCAAGCCGGGGGACCTGCTGTTCTTCCCGGGCCATGTGGCCATGTACCTGGGAGAGGGGCGGTATGTCCACTCCACCGGCCGGGCGGGGGACGACGGGGTGGCCATCAACTCCCTGGACCCCGCTGCCCCGGACTTCCGGCGGGACCTGCTGGAGAAGCTCTCCGGAGCCGGCAGCTATTTTTGATCCTTTTACTCGAAAAATAACCCGGCCCCCACCGCTGAAGAGCGGCGGGGGCCGGATCAAGAGAGGAGCGCACCATGAAAGTTTATCTCAGTGCCGACATTGAGGGCACCTGCGGCATCTGCGACTGGAGCGAGACCGAGCGGAGCACTCGGGACGATTACATCATCTACCGGGATCAGATGCAGCGGGAGGTCAACGCCGCCTGTGAGGCCGCCATCGCCGCCGGGGCGGAGTATGTCTATGTGAAGGACGCCCACGACTCCGCCCGGAACCTGATTCCCATGGAGCTGCCGGAGCAGGTCCGCGTCCACCGGGGCTGGAGCGGCGACCCCCTGTCCATGATGTCCGGTTTGGATGGGGACCGGTTCGACGCGGTGTTCTTCACCGGCTACCACGCCTGGGCCTCCTGCCCCGGCAACCCCCTGTCCCACACCATGAATCTGAAAAACAATTTCGTCACCCTCAACGGCCAGTACATGAGCGAGTTCATGATGAACGCCTACACCGCCGCCTACTACGGCGTGCCCGTCACCTTTCTCTCGGGAGACGAGGCCCTGTGCGAATTTGCTAAGGAGCTCATCCCCGGCATCACCACCGTAGCGGTGAACCGTGGTGTCGGCGGCGCCGCCTGTTCCATCCACCCGGCGGCAGCGGTGCGGGAGATCCGGGAGAAGGCGGAGGCCTCCCTGGCCAATTTGGATCGCTGCCGGCTGACACTGCCCGACAGCTTCGAGATGGTGGTCTCCTTCAAGGAGCACCGCCAGGCCTACAGCCGCTCCTTCTACCCCGGCGCCCGACTTCTGGCCCCCACTCAGGTGGCTTTCTCCTCCGGTGACTGGTACGAGATGCTGCGCTTCTCCCACTTCTTCCTCAGCGACTGAGATCCTGTCCTAAAAGGGCCGGCACTTTATGCCGGCCCTTCAGTGTGTCGAAGAACTCCCTTCAGAAGAAAAAAGCTGCACAGCGCAGGGGGGAGCTCGAGGGGGCAAAGCCCGCCTCGAATCCAATCGAATGCCCCGCGAAGCCTTGCCGCGCAAGGCGTGCGGCCCGCGAAGCGGGGACTTTCACACTGCTCCGCAGTGTGAAAGTAACGGCATTTTAGGCTGCGAAAAAGTCTGACAAGACTTTTTCGACAGCCGTGAAGGGCCGGCACAGAGTGCCGGCCCTTCACGGTTTGAAAATGGAGAGAGGGAGAAAAGAAAGCTTTCCTTTTGACATGTTCATCATAGTACACCTTCTTCCGCAAGTCAACCGCCCCCGGTGATTATTTACGAAATATTCATATATAGTTCAAAAATCATTCAATAAATGTAAGTTAACCAGGAAATTCTTAATTATATGGACCATCGTGAGATTTTTCGCGCCAAGGTCCAGAGATCTGTCGGTTGAGAAAACGCTGCATTGGCATCCTAGGCCAGGAGGGTAGAGTTGCTGTAAGCTTTATTTTCAAAGTGTGGTAAATGCGACAGATTTTTTCACTAAAATCCGCTATACTGATGTCACTACAAAGGATACTTCGGCCTATACAGGTCGTAAATAGAAAGGAAAGCAAGCTATGAAGTACGTCTGCGATGTCTGCGGCTATGTGTACGACGAGGCTCTGGGCGATCCTGATAATGGCATCGCCCCCGGCACCAAGTGGGAGGACCTGCCCGACGATTTTGTATGCCCCCTGTGCGGTGTGGGCAAGGATCAGTTTTCCGCGGAGTAATTGGTGATCATGCCTAGCGCCCGGCCATACGGCCGGGCGCTTTTTTGCTGCCTTCTGTCGGGGCTGCTTTGCATCTTTATGCGGCATTTTGTGTATATTCTTCTCTTCTAAGATGTTCACTTTTTTCAGTGGAATTCCTTCAATCTGTCCTCTTTTATCAGCTTTTCCGAATTCAACTCTGACAGCAGCGCGGCGGAAGCCACCAAAACGCTACCGCCGGAAGCCATTGCGCCCCAGACGGTTCACGCTCCCGGCTGGAGGCGGTTGCTACCAAAATCGAAAAAAATGCTACCAGACTTTTTGATAGAACCCCGCAAACCCTTGCGGTGCAATGACTTGCGGCCGGCTTCCAGGTGGAGCAAGGGGCTTGATGCGGTCATTTTATTGCAGTTTTTGCTGTATAAATAGCCAATTCAACGACTTTCTTACCCAAAAAATTCAGAAGGAGGAAAAATCCGCAATGAGAAATCTGAAGAAGATTCTCGCACTGGCCCTGGCTCTGGTCATGAGCATGTCTC
>DVGP01000251.1 GCA_018712665.1 Candidatus Pelethomonas intestinigallinarum
GCCTTGTGGAAGGGCTCGCTGCGCTCGTCTAAAAGCTGCATGGCCCGGTTGATATTCACCAGCAGCTCCGTGCGGCTGTCCCGGCCCAGGCCCATCCGCTGGGCCAGCTCGCTGGCGAAGGAGACGTAGAAAACGCTGTTGTCCAGGATTTTCTCCGTCTTGTCGTAGTCGATGACCCGGACAGGGCAGAGCCGGGCGGCGGCGTTGAGGAAGTCGGCGAAGCGGCGGCGGTCGTCCACCACCAGGCCCATCTTGAATTCCTGGAAGCCGCTGCTGTCGGCCTGGGAGCTGAGGTAGGAGATGTTGAAGTCGTACTGTTGGATCAGCTCCAGCGCCGCCGTCACCGCCCCGGGCACGTCCCGGAGCCGGAAGGCCACCAGCAGCACGGCGGCCTCCGGCTGGCCCCGGAGATAGCCGATCTCCTCCAGGCGCTCCACCGCCCGGGCCAGGGCATCCTCCTCCCCCTCCGCCTCGATGAAGAGGGTGTGGACGTCGATGGCCCGGTTGTAGCTGACCCGGGTGATGTTCAGGCCCAGCTGGGCCATGGCCCGGCTGGCCTGGAGGAAGGCCCCCACGTGGTCGGGCATGGTGGTGATGAAGGTCTGTCTCATGTGTCGCTCCTTATCGTGTCTTCCCTGGTATCATACCACGGCGGGGTCGGAATGAAAAGGTCTGCGTAAAAAATCACCCCGCCGCATGAAGCGGCGGGGTGTCAGCGTGTCAAAAAAGCCTCGCAGAGTTCGCGCGCAGCCGGAGGCGGCGGAAGTAAATCAAATCGTTTTTCCGGCGGCGTGTACGTCGGAAAAACACTTTGCGCGGAGCGAGCGTCGCAGGACCCGTCAGGAGCCGAGGCGCAAGCGCAGCGAATCCCCTTTGGCGGAAAAGGCGTTAGCCTTTTTCGACAGTCTCTCACCCCGCCGCATGAAGCGGCGGGGTGTCTGATCCTACATAAAAAACGAGGCGATGACCGGGGTAATATAGCTCTCGATAAAGGCAGCGGCGGCGGTCAGGGGGGCGATGACCATCACCAGCACCCGGAGCAGGTCCGTCAAAAGCTCCACGGCCGGGATCTTCTTGGGGCTGTTGGTGACCAGCCGGCCGATGTTCCGGCACAGGTACACGCCGCAGGCGGCGGCCAGCACCAGGGCGGCCAGCTCAAAGATCCCGTGGGGCAGCAGCGCCGCCAGGTACAGGGACAGGGGCAGGCCGGCGAAGTGGTAGTAGGCCGCCATCAGCCCGATGAGGAAACCGTTGCTGACCAGGGTCAGCACGGGCAGGTAGATGAAGGGGAGGAATCCGTAGCAGATGGTCACCAGCATGGCCCGCCAGTTGTTCAGCAGCAGGGCGAAGGGGGACAAGTTCCCCGCCTCGTCCACGACCCCGGCCTCCAGGACCATCTCCATAAAGGCCTCCATGACCTGGGTCACCACCTCCGGGGCCAGCGCCCCCGCCACCGCCCCCAGGGCGATGGCGGCGACCATGCCAATGGCGCAGCCCATGGCGGTGTGGCGCAGGTCCTCCTCCAGGAACCGGCCCAGCTGGGACAGATGCTCCCTCATGAGAGCTTCTCCAGCCCCAGCCGCAGGCGGCGCAGGCACTCCTCCCGGCCCAGGATGGCGCAGATCTCCACCGCTCCGCCGGGGGTCACCTGCTGGCCCGCAGCGGCGATGCGCACGGGCCACATGAGGGTGGCGTTCTTCGTCCCCAGGCGCTCCGCCAGGGCGATGAGGCAGTCGTGGACGGACGCCTGGTCCCACTGGGGCAGGGCCCCCAGGGCCTCGATGGCGGCGGAGAGCATGGTCCGGGCCACCTCCTCGTTGGTCTTGGCCTTCTTGTTGGTGAACAGGTCCTTCTCATAGGCCGGCAGGGTCTGGAAGAAGGCCACCTTCTCCGGGATGTCCGTCAGGCGCTCGCACCGGGCCTGGAGGAGGGCGGCGATGGCAGCGGTATCCAGCGCCGGGTCCGTGACGGTCCGGCGGATATAGGGCTCCGCCACCTGGGCGAACCGCTCCGGCGTCATGGCCCGGAGGTAGAGGGCATTGAAGTGGGTGAGCTTCTCGATGTCGAAGATGGCGGGGGACTTGGAGATGCCGGCGATGTCGAAGATCTCCGAGAGCTCCTCCAGGGAGAACACCTCCCGCTCCGCCTGGTCCCCCCGGGGGCTCCAGCCCAGGAGGGCCACGTAGTTCAGGATGGCATCGGTGAGGTAGCCCTGGGCGCGGAGATCCTCATAGGAGGGGTCCCCGTGGCGCTTGCTCATCTTGTTGTGCTGGTCCCGCATCACCGGGGAGCAGTGGACGTAGGTGGGCACCTCCCAGCCGAAGCCCTGGTAGAGCAGATCGTACTTGGGGGCGGAGGAGAGGTACTCGCTGCCCCGGACCACATGGGTGATGCCCATGAGGTGGTCGTCCACCACGTTGGCGAAGTTGTAGGTGGGCAGGCCGTCCCGCTTGATGAGGACCTGGTCGTCCAGGGTGCTGTTCTCCACGGTGATGTCCCCGAAGATGGCGTCGTGGAAGGTGGTGGTCCCCCCCTCGGGGATCCGCTGGCGGATGACGTAGGGCTCCCCGGCGTCCACCCGAGCCTGGGCCTGGGCGGGGTCCATGTCCCGGCAGGGGTCGGCGGCCCGGTCGAACTGGCCGCTCTCCTCCTCGCTCTCCGTCTTCTCGCAGAAGCAGTAGTAGGCGTGGCCCCGCTCCACCAGCAGCCGAGCATACCTGCCGTAGGTGTCCCGGCGCTCAGACTGGATATAGGGGGCCACGGGGCCGCCCACGTCCGGGCCCTCGTCGTGGGTCAGGCCGCACTCCGCCATGGTGCGGTAGATGACGTCGGTGGCGCCCTCCACCAGGCGGCCCTGGTCGGTGTCCTCGATGCGGAGGATGAAGGTGCCGCCGGCGTGGCGGGCGATGAGCCAGGTGTACAGGGCGGTGCGCAGGTTCCCCACGTGCATGTAGCCGGTGGGAGAGGGCGCGAAGCGGGTGCGGACCTTCCCGTGGGGGATTTTGGCCTCCATGTCATGGAAGTAGGTCATATCAAGAGACATGTTGTTTCCTCCGAAAAAGCGGCGGGAGCCGCATGATTTCAAGTTACATTATATCTGGTAAAGGGGGATTTGACAAGAGGCCGCGCCCTGAAAACGTGGAAAAGCAGCCGCCGGGAGGCGGCTGCTTTTGAGGTTGTCGAAAAGGCTGGCGTCTTTTCCGCCAAGCTCATATCCCCCGCTTTTCGCCGCTGACGGCGTCCAGGATGGCGGAGACGTCCGCCACGGTGGGGACCCGGGGGTTGGCGGCGGTACACTTGTCGGCCAGGGCGGCCTGGATGATGGCGTCCCGGTTGGCCCGGTAGAGATCCATATCCACCCCGGCCTCCCGGAGGGTGGCCGGAATGCGGACTGTCTTGCTCAGCGTCTCCACCTCCCGGATGAAGTTGCTGGCTCCCAGCAGGGCGGTGTGGGCGGGCAGCAGGTCCAGCACCTTGGCCAGCCGCTGATACTTCCGGGCGGGCAGGCTGTAGTCGCCGCCCTTGGGGTCCTGCAGCTCGGCGTTATACCGAAGGACGTGGGGCAGGACAATGGCGTTGGCCCGCCCGTGGGGCAGATGGAGCTTGGCCCCCAGGGCGTGGGCAATTCCGTGGACCAGGCCCAGGCCGGCGGAGTTGAAAGCCAGCCCCGCCATGCAGGAGGCGTTGTGCATCTTCTCCCGGGCCAGCAGGTTCTTTCCGTCGGCATAGGCCACCGGCAGCCACCGGCACACCAGGGAGACGGCCTTTTCCGCCATGGCGTCGGAGAAGTCGTTGAAGCCGGTGGAGACATAGGCCTCCACCGCGTGGGTGAGAACGTCCATCCCCGTGTCGGCGGTGATGGCGGCGGGGACGGTGACCACCAGCTCTGGGTCCAGGATGGCCACCGGGGGCTGGAGGGTCTTGTCGGTGAGGGGGTACTTGACCCCCTTCTCCGGGTCGGTGATGACGGAGTAGTCCGTCACCTCGCTGCCAGTGCCGCTGGTGGTGGGGATGGCGAAGGCCTCCCGGATCTCCCCCACCCCCGGGGTGTCGGCCGCCACGGCCCGGATCGCCTTGGCCGCGTCGATGGCGCTTCCGCCGCCCAGGGCGATCATCACATCGGCGCCGCTGGCCAGCAGGGCCTGTACGCCGCTGACCACGTTGGTGATGGGCGGGTCGGGCACCACGTCGGAGTAGACGGTGACCTGGCAGTCGGTGAGGTAGGATGCGACCCGGTCGGCGACCCCGGAGGTGACCATAAACTTGTCCGTCACCAGAAAGACCCGGCGCCCCTCCACCTGGCGCAGCCGGGCCAGAGCGCCCTCGCCGAAATAGATCCGTGTGCTGAAGCTGAATTCTTTCATATGCCGCACCTTGATCTTTCTTCTCTTTTTATCGAGAGTTTTCTTCCCTTTCATTATAGTGGGCGGGGAGGAGCAGGTCAAGAAAAATCGCCGGCAGACGGAAAATTCGGCCCGGCATGGAACAAGCTGTTGCCTTTAAGGCGGCTTCGTGGTACAATAAGGCAGTTTGGAAAAACCCGGCGGCCCGGGGGACAGTCCCCCGGCGCGGCGCCGATCAAAAGGAGCGGTTAAACCTTATGGACGAGAAAAAAGTTATGCTCTCCGGCATCCAACCCAGCGGAGATCTGACCCTCGGCTCTTACCTGGGGGCCATCAAAAACTGGGGGGCCCGGGCCGAGGAGTTCGACTGCTACTATTTTATGGCGGACATGCACTCCATCACCGTGCGGCAGGACCCCGCCGCCCTGCGCCGCCGGACCCTGGAGCAGCTGGCCCAGTATATCGCCTGCGGCCTGGACCCGGAGCGCAACACCCTGTTCATCCAGTCCCATGTCCACCAGCACGCGGAGCTGGGCTGGGTGCTCAACTGCTACACCATGTTTGGCGAGCTCTCCCGCATGACCCAGTTCAAGGATAAGTCCGCCAAAAATAAAGACAATATCAACGGCGGCCTGTTCACCTACCCCGCCCTGATGGCGGCGGACATCCTCCTCTACCAGCCGGACTACGTCCCCGTGGGGGAGGACCAGAAGCAGCACTGCGAGCTCACCCGGGACGTGGCCCAGCGGTTCAACCACATCTACGGCGACGTGTTCAAGATCCCCGAGCCCTACATTCCCAAGGTGGGGGCCCGGATCATGAGCCTGAGCGACCCCGCCTCCAAGATGTCCAAGTCGGACAAGGACCCCAACGGCTCCGTCTACCTGATGGAGAAGCCGGAGGACATCCAGCGGAAGTTCAAGCGGGCGGTCACCGACAGCGACACGGAGCGCTGCGTCCGCTACGACCCGGCGAACAAGCCCGGGGTGGCCAACCTGATGACCATTTACGCCGCCGTCACCGGCAGGACCATGGAGGAGATCGAGCGGGAGTTCGACGGCCAGGGCTACGGGGTATTCAAGCCCGCCGTGGGCGAGGCCGTGGTGGAGACCCTCCGGCCCATCCGGGAGGAGGCCCAGCGGATCCTGAAGGACAAGGCCTACCTGGAGAGCGTCTACCGCGCCGGCGCGGAGAAGGCATCCAGGGTAGCGGAGCGCACCCTGCGGAAGGTCTACAAAAAAGTGGGCTTCGTGGCCAGATAAGCGGAGGCGAGTAAACGTGATCGCGCGAGAAGAAATTTTACCTGTGATTTTCGCTCTGGGCGTGGCGATGCTGGTGAGCTTTGTGGCGACGCCCCTGGTCAAGCGCCTGGCCTATAAAATCGGCGCGGTGGACGTGCCCAAGGACAACCGGCGGATGCACGACCACCCCATCCCCCGGCTGGGCGGCCTGGCCATCTTCATCGGCTGCGTAGTCAGCATCCTGGCCTTTGCCGAGATCGACATGAACCTGCGGGGCATCCTCCTGGGCAGCTGCCTGGTGGTGGCCGTCGGCGTTGTGGACGACTCCCATCCCCTGGGGGCCGGGGTGAAATTCATCCTCCAGATCATGGCGGCCCTCATCGCCGTGGGTCACGGGGTGGTCATCGAGACCATCGCCAACCCCTTCCCCTGGGGCGGGACCTACTGGAGCTTCGGCATCTGGGCCGTGCCCATCACGGTCATCTGGATCGTGGCCGTCACCAACTCGGTGAACCTCATTGACGGCCTGGACGGTCTGGCCGACGGGGTGAGCACCATTGGAGCCTTTACCATGCTGGTCATCGCCCTGCTCATGGGGGACCTGGAGATCGCCGTCATTACCGCCGCCCTGGTGGGCGCCTGCGTGGGCTTCCTGCCCTTCAACCGCAACCCCGCCAAGATCTTCATGGGGGACACCGGCTCCACCTTCCTGGGCTTTATGCTGGGGACCGTGTCGGTCATCGGGCTGTTCAAGCTCTACGCCATGATCTCCTTCATCGTACCCTTTATCATCCTGGGCTTTCCCATCTTCGACACCGTCTCCGCCTTCACCCGCCGCATCCTCAAGGGGCAGAATCCCATGAAGGCGGACCGCAGCCACACCCACCACAAGCTCATCGACATGGGCATGAACCAGAAGCAGGCGGTGGCCACGCTGTACATGGTGGCCGGCGTGCTGGGGCTGTGCGCGGTGATGATCGTGTCCAGCGGCTATGTCAAGGTGATCCTCTCCGTGGCGGCCCTCATCGCCACCGCCTGTACCGCCGCCCGCATCGCGCGCTACCCCCACAACCACCACCCCGCCGAAGGAGCCAAGCCCAATGCCGGCGGCGGAGAGAAAACGGACGGTACGCCGCCGGAGGCCCCCGGCGAAGGAAAGGAGTAGGCCATGGAAAAGCTTCGCATCATGAGCGTGTTCGGCACCCGGCCGGAGGCCATCAAGATGGCCCCCCTGGTCAAGGAGCTGGCGGGGCGGGAGAATCTGGAATCCATCTGCTGCGTCACCGCCCAGCACCGGGAGATGCTGGACAGCGTACTGGAGGTCTTTTCCCTCAAGCCGGACTGGGATCTGGACATCATGACCCCCCGGCAGACCCTCTCCACCATCACCAGCAAGTGTCTGCTGGGGATGGACGAGGCCATCGACACCCTGAAGCCCGACATGATATTGGTCCACGGCGACACCTCCACCACCTTTGCCGGAGCCCTCTCCGCCTTCTACCACAAGGTGCCCGTGGGCCACGTGGAGGCGGGGCTGCGGACCTACGACAAGTACTCCCCCTACCCGGAGGAGATGAACCGGAAGCTGGTCACCGCCATCGCGGACCTCTACTTCTGCCCCACGGAGAACAACCGGGCCAATCTGGCCCGGGAGGGAGTGACGGAGGGGGTGTTCGTCACCGGGAACACGGTGATCGACGCGCTGAAGACCACGGTGCGGGAGGACTACCGCTTTTCCACGGAGCTTCTCAACCACCTGCCCTACGGTGAGAAGAAGGTCCTCCTGGTTACCTGCCACCGGCGGGAGAACTACGGCCAGCCCATGGAGGACATCATGTCCGCCCTGGCCGCCATCGCCCGGGAGCACGGGGACGTGGAGCTGGTCTACCCGGTCCACCTCTCCCCTGTGGTCCAGGAGTGCGCCCACCGGCATTTGGACAACATCCCCAACATCCACCTCATCGCCCCCCTGGCCGCCGATGAGATGCACAACCTGATGGCCCGGTGCTATCTGGTCCTCACCGACTCCGGCGGCCTCCAGGAGGAGGCCCCGGCCCTTGGCAAGCCTGTGCTGGTCCTGCGCCGGGAGACGGAGCGGCCCGAGGCTGTGACCGCCGGCACGGTGAAGCTGGCCGGGGTGGCCTATGACGACATCGTCTCCATGGCCCGCCAGCTCATCACGGACCCGGCGGCCTACGCCGCCATGGCCCACGCGGTGAACCCCTACGGCGACGGCTTCGCCTGCCGGCGGATCGCCGACGCCATCCTCTGGCACTTCGGCCTTGGGGAGCGCCCGGAGGACTTCCGGGCGTAGGAGCGCCAGCCATATATCATTTCATGATCAGAAAGGAAGAACACTGTTTGAAGAAGGCATGTGCTTCGGTGTGTGTGCGCTGATCGGGAGGTCCGCGTAAAACACATACCGCACCTCCCAAAAGGTAACAAACACACACTTTTGAGGAGGATATATTCCCATGAACCGGGAAAACAAGAGAAAGAGCTTTGAGAAAGGCTACTACAAGACCCACCCCTGCCACGACAGCTTCACCTGCCGGATCTGCGGTCGGCTGGTGGTCCCCGCCGGCGCGGGGAGCGACCACCGCAACCACTGTCCCAACTGCCTGACCAGCCTCCACGTGGACGAGGAGCCCGGCGACCGGGCCGCGGACTGCGGCGGCGCCATGGACCCCATCGGCGTATGGGTGCGCAAGAGCGGAGAGTGGGCGGTCATCCACCGCTGCCGCCGCTGCGGAAAGCTCAGCTCCAACCGGGTGGCGGCGGACGACAACCCCATGAAGCTCATGTCCATCGCCATGCGGCCTCTGAGCCAGCCCCCCTTCCCCCTGGAGCGGATCGAGGAGCTCACCGAGCTGATGGCCGGGGATGGCAGACTGCGGTAGGCCGCGAGGAGAGGAGGCGAGACCCCTGAACAAGAAAACAGCGCTTTTGATCTCCCTGGCGGCGGGCATTTTGCTGCTGGTGGCCCTGGTACTGGTTCAGGGGAGCTTCCACAGCGGCGGAGGCATCCGGCTGCCGGTGGGAACCGCGGATACTGACTCCGATAACGAGCAGGGCTCCGTGGGGGCCCTGGATGTACTGGAAATCACTCCCAGCACCGTCAAGCCCGCCATCAACACACTCTCCCGCCCGGTGACCTACCAGCGGACCCAGACGGTGGAGACCTTCTGGAACGGAGGCAGCGGCCAGTCCGTCTCCCAGGTGGCCGTCAGCGGCAATCTGACCCGGGTGGACACATCGCTGCCGGACGGCAGCGTGTGCCATATGCTGGTGACCGGCGGTACCGCCGCCGTGTGGTACGACGATGAAACGGAGTGGACGATCCTCCACTCGGAGGATTTTACCGCGGATATCGCCCAGCGGATGCTCTCCTATGAGGTAGTGCGGGACCTGCCGGTGGAGGACATCGCCCAGGCGGACTACCGGGACCTGGACGGGGTATCCTGCATCTATGTGGAGACCTGTCCCGACGAAGCCGGCTACACCGACCGCTACTGGGTCAGCGTGTCCAGCGGCCTGCTCTACGCCGCCGAGCGCCTGTTTCAGGACGAGGTGGTCTACCGCTTCACCACCACAGAGCCCGACGCGGAGACGCCGGAGGACAGCCTCTTCCGCCTCCCCGACGGCTCCCTGCTGACGGAGCATATCGAATAGCACCGTTCCCCTTCACGCATCGAAAACGGGAGGCCCGGGGCAAACGCCCCCGGGCCTCCCTTCTTTTTGGCACGCGCTTTTCCCGGTCACTCCGCCCAGCGGCATATGGCGTCCCGCAGGAAGCGGGCGCAACCGGAAACGGTTTTATCATAGTAGGCGGTAAACCGCTCGTCCGCCGCGTAGAGCTCCGCGATCCCCCGGTGCTTCGCCGGATCATAGGCGCTGCCGGCGACGGTGAGCCACCGGCGGTGGAGGGCGGTGATCTCCCTGCCCTCCTCCCCCTCCGGGGAGATTCCGGCCCGGACAGCGGCCTCCAGCCGCCCCTGGATCTCCCGACCCAAATCGGTCCACTCCCGATACCGCTCCTGGGTCAGACCCATGACCGCTGCGTTGGCCTCGTCCATCTGGGCGTCGCCGTACTTCTCCCGGATCTCCCGGCCGTGGAGCTCCTCGTTTCGTTCCACAGCCCGGCGCTTGAATGCCTCGAACTTCTTCTCGTCGCTCATGATCTCCTTCCTTTCCTCGGCTCCAATGGTGTCCTGTACCGACTGGATGAGCTGTTCCAGCCGCCCCCGCTCCGCCACCAGGGCGGCCAGGTGGCCCCGTAAGGCGGCCAGCCGGTCAAAGGAGGGATCGTCCAGATACTCCCTGATCCGGGCCAGCTCCACCCCGAGGGCCCGGTAGTACAGAATGTCCTGGAGCCGGTCCACCTCCGCCGGACCGTAGTAGCGGTAGCCGCTGTCCGCCACCCGGCTGGGCTTCAGCAGGCCGATCCTGTCGTACCAGCGCAGGGCGCGGGTGGTCACTCCGGACAGGCGCGACAGCTGTTGAATGGAATATTCCATCTCATCCCCTCCTTGACCTCAGTGTACCAGTTGACGCCGCGGCAGAGTCAAGAGAAATTTTATATTTTTTCTGGGCAGGCGGCCAAATATCTGGTATACTGATCATACCACAAAAATGCGAGGGAGACCCTATGAAACGACTTGCCATTATCTCCGATACCCACAACCTGCTGCGGCCCCAGGTGCTGGAGCGCCTGGCGGCGGCGGACATCATCCTCCACGCCGGAGACGTCAGCTCTCCGGACACCCTGGAGGCCCTCCGGGACCTTGGCAAGGACCTCTACCTGGTCCGGGGCAACAACGACTGGGCCCTGGGTCCCCGCATCCCCCCCACCCTGACCGTTCCCATCGAGGGCGTGACCTTTTTCCTGGTCCACAATCAGCGGGACGTGCCGCCGGGACTGTCCGGGGTGGATGTGGTGGTCTACGGCCATACCCACCGGTATGCCCAGGAGGAGCGGGGCGGCGCTCTCTGGCTGAATCCCGGCAGCTGCGGTCCCCGGCGGTTTCACCAGGAGGTCACCATGGCGGTGATCCAGGTGGACCACGGGAGATACGAGATCGAACGGATTGACCTTCCACAGTGACCGACAGGGCAAGAGGGTGAAAGAGGAGAACGGCAGGCCGCCGTTCTCCTCTCTGCTGCAATTGGGGAATTCAGTATTTCGCCACTGGAATCAGCAGCAGGATGTAGTCCTGTTTCCGCAGATCCTCCAGCATTTGCTGGCTCTCCTCCCAGTCCGCCGGGATCGTCAGCTCAAGCCCCACATTGCCGGGCAAACCGCTGCGGGCGGGGACGATCTGTACCTCCGCCTCCGGCACAGGAGTGATCTGCTCATAGAAGTCATCCGTGCGCTTCACGTTGTCCAGCTCCAGGTAGTAGCAGACATACTCCCTTCGGGTCCTCCGCTTCCGCTCCAGGCTGGGCAGGGCGACCATGGTCACCAGAATCACCAGAAACGCCGCCAGCACCCCGCCGTAGAATCCGGTGCCGATGCACAGCCCCAGACTGGCGGTGGCCCACAGGCCTGCGGCGGTGGTCAGGCCGGTGATCTGGGCGTGGTTACGGGTCATGATGGTACCCGCCCCCAAAAAGCCGATGCCGGAGATAACCTGGGCGCTGACCCGCAGGGGATCGTTGGTAAATCCCAGAACCTCGGCGGAGTACAGTCCCACCATACTGGTCATGGCCGCGCCCAGGCAGACCAGCACATGGGTCCGCATACCGGCAGCCCGGCCCCGGCGGCCCCGCTCGCTGCCTACCAGCCCGCCCAGCACAGCCGCCAGGAGGACCCGCACCGTGACAGAAACTCCGTTGAACTCCTGCAGGAGGTCGATGGCCTCCTCAAGCTCTAGAAACATCGCGGCGTCTCACCTCCTCCGCTGTGTCAGCGGCGGGGCGCTGCCCCGCGCCGGCCCTCACCGCTTGGGATAGGCGCCGTAGAAGTGCATCACATTGATGTCCTCCGGGCGGTATTCCCCGTGGTTGCCGTGGCCGTCCCAGTCGATGTGGTTGCCGTGGTCCGTGGCCCAGACCACCAGGCTGTTGCTGTCAGCCCAGTGCTCCCGTACGGCGGCGGTGAGGCGGGTAAAGGCCTCGATGTGGTGATCCACCGCAGCCATGGCCTGGGGAGACTCCGGCACGGTGTCGTGGATCATGTCGTCGTACTCCTGGTTATAGACCACCACCACGTCGTA
>DVGP01000252.1 GCA_018712665.1 Candidatus Pelethomonas intestinigallinarum
CCCTCAGGCCATCGAGGCCCTGACCCAGGGGCGGGCGGACTGCGCGGTGGTGACCACGCCCAACGAGGCGAAAAAGCCTCTTCGGGAGACCCGGCTGCGGAACTTCCGTGAGGTGCTGCTGTGCAGCGTGCGCAACCGGGAGCTGGCGTCGCAGGTCCGTCGGCTGCGGGACGTGGTCCGCTACCCCTTCATTGGGATGGGGGTGGGGACCAGCGCCTACACCTTCTATCAGCGCCTGTTCGTCAAGCAGGACCTGTCCTTCCATGTGGACATCGAGGCCGCCAGCGTGTCCCAGATCCTGCCCATGGTGCGGCACAACCTGGGCATCGGCTTCTTCTCTGAGATCCTGGCCGCTCCGGCCATCGCCAGGGGGGAGGTCTGCCAGGTACGGCTGGTGGAGTCGGTGCCGGAGCGGGCTGTCACCCTGGTGGAGGACACCTCCCGGCCCCAGAGCATCGCCATGAAAACGTTCCGGCAGATGCTTCTGACCGATCAGCCCCTTCCGGAGAGCGGCGTGCGGCCCTGAGACCCGCTTCATGGGACCCACGCCTTGCGCTGTGCGGCTTTTTACTCCTGAAGGAAGTTCTTCGACACGCTGAGAGGAGCGCCCGGTCTGCCTGTGCAGACCGGGCGCTCCTCTGTGTGCATTA
This sequence comes from Candidatus Pelethomonas intestinigallinarum, assembly GCA_018712665.1. Lineage (GTDB taxonomy): Bacteria > Bacillota > Clostridia > Oscillospirales > Oscillospiraceae > Pelethomonas > Pelethomonas intestinigallinarum. The sequence goes on from DVGP01000252.1 coordinate 651, forward strand.
CGCCCCGGCGATCTCCGCCACGGCCCGCACAGCGGCGTCGATCTCCTCCTCTGTGGTGTACCAGCCGAAGGAGAAGCGAACCGTCCCCTGGGGGAAGGTGCCCAGGGCCCGGTGGGCGGCGGGGGCGCAGTGGAGGCCGCAGCGGGTCATGATGCCGTAGTCCTGCTCCAGGCGGAAGGACGCCTCGGCGTTGTCCACGGTCTCGAAGTCCAGGGACACCACTCCCACCCGGTCCTCCAGGTCCCAGGGACCCGCCAGGCGCACATGAGGGATGCTCCGAAGCTTTGACAGGAAGCGGGCGGTCAGGGCCGTCTCATGGTCCCGGAAGGTCTCAACCCCCTTGGACAGGACAAAATCCACCGCCGCCTGAAGGCCGTAGATCCCCGGCAGGTTGGGGGTGCCGGACTCGAAGCGGTCGGGCATGTAGGGGGGCTGGACCTCCTCGTCGGAGGCGCTGCCGGTGCCGCCGGTGACGATGGGCCGGAGCTGACCGGCGAAATCCTTCGACAGCAGCAGAGCCCCGGTGCCCGAGGGTCCCATGAGGCCCTTGTGGCCCGGGACAGACAGGGCGGACAGCCCCAGCTTTTCAAAGTCGATGGGCCAGTGGCCCGCGGTCTGGGCGGCGTCCAGGACAAAGGGAACCCCCCGCCGGCGGCAGACGTCCCCCACCGCCTGGGCGTCCTGGACCGCGCCGCTGACATTGGAGCCGTTGGCCATGACCAGCAGGCGGGTGTTGGGACGGATCATCCCCTCCACAGCCCCGGCGTCCAGCCGCCCGGCGCTGTCGCAGGGGATGCGGTCGAAGCTCACCCCCTCCGCCGCCAGATCCTGGAGGGGCCGCATGACGGCGTTGTGCTCCACCGCGCTGACCAGGCAGTGGTCCCCGGGCCGCAGCCAGCCCCGGAGGACCATGTTCAGCCCCATGGTGTTGCCGCAGGTGAGAATACAGTGGGTGGGGTCGCCGTGGCCGAAGAGGCGGCACAGCCCCTCCCGGAGCAGCAGAGTGGTCATTCCGGCGTCCTGGGCGCTGGCGTAGACCCCCCGGTTGACGGAGGCCCCCACCTCCGTCATGTAGCGGACCATGGCCTCCGCCACGGCGGGGGGCTTGGGAAAGCTGGTAGCGGCGTTGTCAAGATATATAGCGGGCATTTGGCGGGCCTCCTATCGAAAAATACAATAAATAGCCGTTGATACAGTGGAAAACAAAATACCGCTGGCGCAAATGATTAAATCGCACAAAAGATAGCAAAAAGCTTGTGATTCTTCGCTTTTTACATAGCATATCACAGTTTTCCCCATCTTGCAATAGCTGCCGCCGGAGGAAATTTTCTCTTGCTTTTTTTGACACAAAGTCATATGATTTATGTCAGAATTCATAGATTTCGCCTATAGATACAGTAAATATGTACACGGTGGAATCCTATGGAAAGAAAAGAGGGAGAATCAATTCAAATGGAAAAAGAAAGCTTTCTGAAACGCTACGGGCTGCTCATTGCCACAGGTCTGGTGGTGGGCGCCGCCGCCGTGCTGCTGACCTACTTCGGCAACCCGGCCAACATGGGCTTCTGCATCGCCTGCTTCCTGCGGGACATCGCCGGGGCTCTGAATTTCCAGCGGGCCGGCTTTGATGCCGAGGTCGGCACCGGCATCGTCCAGTACATCCGTCCTGAGATCATCGGTCTGGTTCTGGGCTCCACGGTGATCGCCTTCCTGCGGAAGGAGTTCAAGCCTCGGGGCGGCTCCTCCCCCATGATCCGCTTCCTGGTGGCCGTGGTGGTGATGATCGGCGCTCTGGTGTTCCTGGGCTGCCCCCTGCGGATGGTCATCCGCATCGGCGGCGGCGACCTCAACGCCGTGGTGGGCCTGGTGGGTTTTGTCGTCGGCATCCTTGTGGGCATTCTGGTGCTCAAGCGGGGCTTCAGCCTCCGCCGGGCCTACCAGCAGTCCATGACCGAGGGCCTGATCCTTCCCGCGTCTATGGTGGGCCTGCTGGTGCTGGCCCTGGCGGCCCCCAGCTTCATCATCTCCAGCGTCAGCGGCCCCGGCTCCCAGCACGCCCCCATCCTGCTGGCTCTGGCGGTGGCCCTGGTGGTGGGCATCCTGGCCCAGCGCTCCCGCCTGTGCATGGTGGGCGGCATCCGTGACGCCGTCATGTTCCAGGATTTCCGCCTGATCTCCGCCTTCGTGGCCATCATTGTGGCGGTGCTGGTGGGCAACCTGATTCTGGGCAGCTTCAATCTGGGCTTCGAGGGTCAGCCTGTGGCCCACACCGACGGCCTGTGGAACTTCCTGGGCATGGCTCTGGTGGGCTGGGGCTCCGTGCTTCTGGGCGGCTGCCCCCTGCGGCAGCTGATCATGGCCGGCGAGGGCAACACCGACTCTGCCGTCACCGTCACCGGCTATGTCGTGGGCGCCGCCGTCGCCCACAACTTCGGCCTGGCGTCCTCCGCCACCGGCATCGGCACCGGCCCCGTGGCTCTGGCCGTGGTGGTGTGCTTCGTGATCCTGGCCGTGGTCTCCGTGGCCAACATGCAGAAACTGGAGGGCTGATGGCGTGACGCGTCACGCCATCAGCGTGATCGCCCATCGCCTCGCCCTGACGGGCAACCGGCGATGATGGCGGCGGCCCCCCATTTCGCCGGGGGATACACTGTCATTTTGATTTGAGCCGCGTACAGCGGCGGAATGGAGGACCCTATCATGATTGACGCTCGTGGATATTCCTGCCCCACCCCCCTGCTGATGATCCAGAAGGCCATCAAGGAGGGCAACAACCCCGCCACCGTGGAGATGCTGGTGGACGCCCCCTGCGCGGTGGAGAACGTCAGCCGCTACGGCAAGAAGACCGGGTACAAGGTGGCCGTCGAGGACAAGGGCGACTACACCAAGCTGACGCTGACCAAGTAATGGAGCGGTACGTCGCCACCTTCCACACCCACCTGGCGGCCATGCGGACCTGCGCCGCCCTGAAAAAGGGCGGCCTGGAGGCCAAGCTGGCCCCGGTGCCCCGGCGGCTCAGCTCCTCCTGCGGCACCTGCGTGTTCTACCAGGGGGAGGACCCCCGCCTGGAGGCCATGGACCGGGATGTGGAGGCCGTCTACCGGCGGGACGGGGAGGACTACGTCCTTCTCTCCCGGGGAGAGGACTAGATATTGAAGAGGGCCTGCTGATGCAATATCAGCAGGCCCTCTTTTCACGTCACAGAACCAGTTGTAATCCGCCGTTTTCGTGGTATAATTTGATAGAAAAAAGCGCGAACGACACTTCGGATAGGAGAGACCCTATGAAACTCATGGTCATCGACGGCAACAGCATCATCAACCGGGCCTTCTACGGCGTGCGGCCCCTGACCACCCGGGAGGGGCTTCATACCAACGCGGTCTACGGCTTCGTCACCACCCTGCAGAAGCTGCTGGACGAGGAGGCCCCCGAGGCCCTGTGCGTCACCTTCGACCGGCGGGAGCCCACCTTCCGCCACCTGTCCTACGAGGGCTACAAGGCCCAGCGGAAGGGGATGCCCGAGGAGCTGGCCCAGCAGCTCCCGGTGCTCAAGGAGGTGCTGGACGCCATGGACATCCCCCGCTACGAGCTGGCGGGGTACGAGGCCGACGACCTCATCGGCACCATCTCCCGGAAGTGCGAGGCCGCGGGCTGGGCGTGCGTGGTGGTCACCGGGGACAAGGACAGCCTCCAGCTCATCACGGACAAGACGAAGGTGAAGCTGGTGTCCACCCGCATGGGCCAGACCACCACCAAGGACATGACGGAGGAGGCCTTCCGGGAGGCCTACGGCTTCGACCCCATCCACATCATCGATCTGAAGGCCCTCATGGGGGACGCCAGCGACAACATCCCCGGAGTCCCCGGTGTGGGGGAGAAGACCGCCCTGGACCTGGTGCGCAGGTACCAGAGCGTGGAGGCCCTCTACGCTGCCCTGCCGGGCATCGACGCGAAGCCCGGCGTCATCAAAAAGCTCCAGGCGGGGGAGGATTCCGCCCGGATGAGCTACCGCCTGGCCACCATCGTCACCGACGCGCCCCTGGCGTTTGACCCGGAGGCCAATCTCCGCCGGGAGCCCAAAGGGGCGCTGAGGGACGTGCTGCTGAAGCTGGAGTTCACCAAGCTCATGGACAAGCTCCTGCCTGCGGCCCCGGCGCCGGCGGAGACGGAGGTCTTCGAGGGGACCTGTGAAAGCGAGATCGTGGCGGACTGGGACCGGGTACAGGCACTGCTGGCAATCTTTCGCCGGCGGGACCATGTGGCCTGCCTGGTTCTGCCGGATCTTCGGGGCGTGTGCGTGGAGTGGGGCGATGGAAACGAGGGCAGGGCTGCGGTGTTTCTGCCCACTCGATTGGAGAACTACAACGGCTTCCTCCGGGCCTTCTTTGCCCCGGGGATCAAAAAGGTGTCCTACGAGGTGAAGGACCTGACCCGCTCCCTCCTGGCGGAGGGGCTGCCGGCGGAGGACATCGTCTTTGACGTGGCCCTGGCGGGGTACCTCCTGGACGCCACCGCCGGGCGCTACGACCTGGAGCGGCTGGCCATGAGCTGGTTCCACGCCGCCGTGCCCAAGGCGGGGGCCTACCTGGCCCCCGAGGCTTTCACCGCCCTGGGGGAGAGCGCCGAGGCCCTGGGGGCCCTCATGAGCCACACGGCCCTCATCGACGCCCTCTACGGCGAGATGGGCCCCAAGCTGGAGGAGCGGCAGGTGGAGGCGCTGTACTTTGACGTGGAGCACCCCCTGTGCCGGGTGCTGGCGGAGATGGAGCTGGCGGGGTTCCAGGTGGACGCGGGGATGCTCCGGTCCTTCGGGGAGACCCTCACCGCCGCCATTGAGACCCTGGAGCAGCGGATCTA
>DVGP01000253.1 GCA_018712665.1 Candidatus Pelethomonas intestinigallinarum
CTGGTCCTTTGCCGAGTCCCTCTACTCCCTGGAGACGGTGGAGTCCCTGCGGCTGCTGTCCGACGGGGAGGAGCTGACCCACTTCGGCTCCATCCCCGTGGAGAGCGTGGCCGTGCGGCCCCAGGGCTGACAGAGCGCGAACCTGGCCCGGCGGGGATGAATCTCCGCCGGGCCTCCTCTCATTCCGTTGCAATTCCCCCGGCGCTGTGCTACAATGGCCTGGCGATTTTTTTGACAGCGGGGGAGAGCGACATGAGACTGATCCGCGGACTGGGGAAGGTCCTCTGGTTTGAGCTGCTGTGGAAGGTATTGATCCTGGTGCTGGTCAATCCTCTGTTCCAGGATGTCTACCAGACCTACGTGGCCTCGGTGGGGGTGTCCTTCAACAGCGGCATTCTGAGCACCTTTCTGAGCCTGAAGGGGGCGGCGCTGTTCGCGGTGCTGTTTCTGGCCGCCGCCGGGCTCATCTTCTTCGAGCTGGCCGTGGTGCTCCACATCCTGGAGCGCTGCCGCCGGGGGGAGGCCGTGTCCCTGTCCCGGGTGATGGGGCGGGCGGCCTGGGGCCTGGGGACGCTGGGAGGCTGGGGGCTGATCCCCGCCGCCCTCTACTACGTCCTGCTGCTGCCCCTGGTGCAGGTGGGCTACAGCAACTCCATGGTGCCCTCCATCACCATCCCCTGGTTCATCTTCGGGGAGCTGCAGAAGTCCGCCATCGGCCAGGTGGGGATGGTCGCCATTTTCGTGGCCCTCTACGGCCTGTTCCTCTTGCTGCTGTTCGTGCCGGTGGCCATGGCCCTGGAGGGAGAGCGGTTCTTCCCGGCGGTCCGCCGGAGCCTGCGCTGGTGGCGGCGCCTTGGATGGCGGGCCTGGTTCGCCCTGACCGCCATGCTGGGGGCCTGGATTTGGGCCGCCACGGAGATCGCCCGCTACTGGCGGCGGAACGTGCTGGAGAATACGGACTTCGACCGCTACTTTCTCAAGTACCTCCTCTACTCCGAGGCCTTCCGCAAGGACCTGCTCTACTGGCTGGTGATGGCGGTGCTCGTCACCGCCGCCATGGCGGTCTTCCTCTACGCGACGCTGTCCCTCCTCACCGCCCGGGGCCTGCTCCAGCCGGTGCTGGAGCCCCGCTGGGGGGAGGACGCACGGACGGTGCTGGCCATCCTCTCCCGCCATGTTCAGGCGTTTCGGGAGGCCTGGCGCCGCCGCATGGCGAAAAGGGGCTGGCGGGTCGCGGCGGTTTTGATTTGTCTGGCCCTTGCGGGCTACCTGGCGGCGGGCTGCGTGCGCCCGCCTACCCTCCACACCCCCGTGGTCATCGGCCACCGGGGCTGCATCCACGCCGTGGGGAACTCCCTGGAGGCCGTGGAGCTGGCGGGGGAGCTGGGGGCGGACTACGCGGAGATCGACGTGCAGCTCTCCGCCGACGGGGTGCCGGTGGTGATCCACGACGACAGCCTCTGGCGGCTGGCGGGTGAGATGACCGGCGTGGGCGATTTGACGTGGGCGGAGCTCCAGGCGCTGACCATCCGGGCCGACACCACCCGGGGCCTGGGTCAGACGGCCTCCATCCCCTCTCTGGAGGAGGTGATCCGGGCGGTGCTGGACGGGGAGAGCGGCATGGGCCTGCTCATCGAGCTCAAGCCCGCTGCCGGCCGGGGCCAGGCCCTGGTGGAGGCGGTGACGGAGCTGGTGGAGCGATACGGCTTCGGGGACCGGGCCATGTTCATGTCCCTGGACTACCCCAGCGTGGAGGCCCTCCACGCCGCCCACCCGGAGTGGTGGGTGGGCTACTGCGTCTTCGGCACCACCGGGGACATCGACGAGAGCGTCTGGCGCTACGACATCGACTTCCTGGCGGCGGAGGAGAGCATGATCTCCAACCGCCTGGTGATGCAGACCCGGGAGCAGGGCCTGCCGCTGTACGTATGGAGCGTCTACGACACGGAGAAGATGCTCCAGTACCTGGAGATGGGGGTCAGCGGCATCATCACCGACTGGCCGGAGGAGGCCCGGGCGGTGACGGACCGGTACCTGGCCTCCCACAGCTGACGGCTTTCTGGACTCCCGGACGATTTCTGGATGAGAGGGGCGGCGCGATATGTCCATCACCGTGGTCCTGCCGAAAAATGAATACAGCGTCTCCCTGGGGGCGGCCCTGCTCCCCCTCCTCCCGCCGGGGAGCCGGTGGGCGGACCCGGACGACAGCCTGGAGGACCTCCAGGGCGCCCGCCTCCTCTTCGCCGTGGCCCTGGACGAGGGGGGGATGAACCTCTCCTGCTGCCAGATGATCTCCCGGCTGCGCCGGGAGGACGGGCTGCTGGAGGGCTGCCTGGGGGCGGTGGTGGTAGTGGGCCGGGGGGAGCTCTACACCAAGGATGTGGCCCGGGACCTGGTGCTGGCGGCCAATCTGGCGGGCTGCGCCTTTCTGGGCCGACCCCTGGTGGAGGCCACCGGGGACCTGCGGAACTTCTATGTCCAGGCCAGCATCTACCGCACCGACGAGCGCACCGCCTTCCGCATGGCGGTCCAGGAGCTGACCTGGCGGCTGGTCCGCTTCGAGCCCCTGCCCCCGGCCCGCCGCTTCCTGGTGCTCCACGCCTCCCTCCGGGCCACCAGCAACACCCTGGCCCTGTGGGATTTGGTGAAGCGGGGCCTGCCGGGGGAGGCGGAGGTCACGGAGCTGTGCCTCCGGGGGGACACCCTGGCGGACTGCGCCGGGTGCAGCTATACCGCCTGCCTCCACTTCGGCCAGCAGGGGGGCTGCTTCTACGGGGGCCCCATGGTGGAGGAGGTGTTCCCCGCCGTCCGCGCCTGCGACGCCCTGGTGATGCTCTGCGCCAACTACAACGACGCCCTGGCCGCCAACCTCACCGCCTTCATCAACCGCCTGACGGCCCTGTACCGGCAGACCCGGTTCTACGACAAGCGGCTTTACGGCCTCATCGTCTCCGGCTACTCCGGCGGCGACCTCCTGGCCCGGCAGCTCATCTCCGCCCTGAACATGAACAAGAGCTTCTACCTGCCGCCCCGGGCCTTCCTCCTGGAGACCGCCAACGACAAGGGGAGCCTGGTGAAGCTCCCCGGCGTGGCGGAGCGGAGCCTGGACTTCGCCCGGCACATGGCGGAGTGAGAAGCGGCCTTGAATAAAAAGATGGGGGAGGACGAGACGATGCATACGGTCCGATTGGACAGGACCCACACGGGTTCGATCCTGGATATTGGCGGAGGCGGCGAGGGGATCATCGGCCGCCTGTACGGCAGGCAGGTCACGGCCATCGACAACCGCCGGGAGGAGCTGGACGAGGCGCCGGAGGGCTTTGAGAAGGTCCTGATGGACGCCTGCGAGATGTCCTTCGCCAGCGCGTCCTTTGACCATGTGACCTTCTTCTATACCATGATGTTCATTGCCAAGGACAAACAGCGCCGGGCCCTTGCGGAGGCCTGCCGCTGTCTGCGGCCCGGCGGCACGCTGGAGATCTGGGACGCGGCCTTCGAGAGAGCGGAGCCCTTCGTCACGGAACTGGCAGTCTATGTCGCCGGGGAGCGGATCGATGTCTCCTACGGTGTGTGGGAGGAGGGGGCCTCCCAGAACCTTCTCCGCTTTCAGGAGATGGCTGAGGGCCTGGGCTTGTCCGAGGAGGTCTGCGAGGAGGCGGAGGGGCACTTCTATCTGCGCTGGCGGAAGAATACCGCATAAGCGGGAGGGTGTCGACAGACCTGCCTGCCTCTGTCAGGCAAACGAAAGAGCGCGCGCCGCGGGCGCGCTCTTTTTTGCAAATCTCACCCTTGACAACAGTACGGATTCGTAATATAATGCCCACTCGGTACGTACGGATCCGTACAAAGAAAGGGGCGCGGCCCATGAACGAATATGACAAGATGCTCCGCCGGCTGTATCTGGCCACCAACCGGATCGACGGGGGATATTACTTCTTTGCCCGGGGGGCGGAGGTGAAGGAGAACGTCCTGGCCCTCCTCTACGCCCTGGACGACGGCCAGCCCCACACCCAGGCGGAGATCGCCCGGGACTGGCAGATCCCCAAGACCACGGTAAATACCAATATCAAGGAGCTGAAAGCGGCGGGGTACGTGGCGTTCCTGCCCAGCCAGGCGGGCCGGGAGAAGGCCCTGGTCCTCACCTCGGCGGGCCGGGCCTACGCCAGGCGGGTCCAGCGGGGGATGTACGAGGCGGAGCGGACTGCCCTGGAGCGGACCCTGGAGCGGTTTTCTCCGGAGTTCGTGGACGCCATGGACTATTTTGCAGACTGTATCTGTGAGGAGCTGAGCCGCCGCGCGCCTCAGGAAGGAGACAAGTGAGCTGTTTATGGATTCCTATACCCTCTTTACTAAGACGCCGCCGCTGCGGCTGTTTTTCTTTGCCGCCCTGCCCGGGGCGGTGAGTATGCTGGCCTCTGCCCTGTACGGGCTGATCGACGGTATCTTTGTCGGCCGCATCCTGGGGGAGACCCCCTTCGCCGCCCTGAACCTGGCCATGCCCTTTGTTATCATCAACTTCGCCCTGGCGGATCTGATCGGCGTGGGCTCCTCAGTGCCCATCTCCATCGCCCTGGGGCGGAAGCGTGAGGACCACGCCAACAACATCTTTTCCAGCGCCTGTCTGCTGATCCTCGCCGCCGGCGTCCTCACTGGAGCCGTCCTTTACGCCGCTGCCCCGAGTCTCATTGCACTCATGGGGGCGGAGGGGGATTTCGCGGCCCAGGCGGTGCAGTACCTGCGGGTGTACGCCCTGTGCTCCCCGCTCACCACCATCGTCTTTGCCCTGGACAACTACCTGCGGATCTG
>DVGP01000254.1 GCA_018712665.1 Candidatus Pelethomonas intestinigallinarum
ACAACGGCGGCATGGAGCACACCACCCTCCACCTGCTCTACAGCCGGTTCTGGCACAAGTTCCTCTATGACATCGGCGTGGTGCCCACCAAGGAGCCCTACCAGAAGCGGACCAGCCACGGCATGATCCTGGGCGAGGGCGGCGAGAAGATGAGCAAGAGCCGGGGCAACGTCATCAACCCCAACGACATCATCGCCCAGTACGGCGCGGACACCATGCGGACCTACATCATGTTCATCGGCGACTTTGAGAAGGCCGCCGCCTGGTCCGCCAACGCTGTGAAGGGCTGCAAGCGGTTTTTGGACCGGGTGTGGAACCTGGGCGAGATGGACCACGCTGGGGAGGACTACTCCCAGGCCAACGAGGCCGCCGTCCACAAGGCCATCAAAAAGGTCAGCGAGGACATCGAGGCCATGAAGTTCAACACCGCCATCGCCGCCCTCATGACCCTGGTCAACGACTACTACGCCAACGGCGCCAGCCGGGGGGACATGAAGGCCCTGATCCTCATGCTCGCCCCCTTCGCCCCCCACATCTGCGAGGAGATGTGGGAGATGATGGGCTTTGCCGCCGAGACCGGGAAGATGGCCTGCCAGATGGCATGGCCCGTCTACGACGAGAGCAAGACCGTGGCCGCCTCCGTGGAGATGGCCGTCCAGGTCCAGGGCAAGCTCCGGGGCACCGTGGTGGTCCCCATGGACAGCGGCCAGGACGGCGTGATCGCCGCCGCCAAGGCCAACGAGAAGGTGGCCCGGTTCCTGGAGGGTATGGACATCATGAAAGTCATTCACGTGCCCAATAAGCTGATCAATCTCATCGTCAAGCCCGCCAAGTAAGACAGAACCGCCGCCGGAAGTCCGGCGTACGAGCGTTTGCGAAGCAAACCTCCGAAATTTGCGGACTTTTGCGCGATCCAGCCTTGACAAAAGCGGCGGATGTGGCTATAATATCATCCGTTAAGCCATGTAGTTGGCCCTTAAAGAGTATCCTGGATAAAGCCGGATATATCGGAGGGAGGGAAATAGATGTCTGAAGTTCATGTCAAGGAGGGCGAGAGCCTGGACAGCGCGCTCAAGCGTTTCAAGCGCAGCTGCGCCAAGGCTGGCGTGATCGCCGAGGTGCGCCGCCGGGAGCACTACGAGAGCCCCAGCGTGAAGCGCCGGAAGAAGTCCGAGGCAGCTCGGAAGAACCGCAACAAGCGTTTCTATTGATGACCAAAGAGGGTCCCGTCCGTGTGGGGCCCTCTTTCTTTTTTGAAGGGAGGAACTTACCGATGCTGCGACTGAGACCCTACAAGCCGTCAGACGCCGCAAAGATTGTCGCCTGGGTATCGGACTGGGACGGCTTTTCCGCCTGGTGCGCGGACCTGCTGGACTGGCCCCTGACCGAAGCGTCCCTGGAAAAGCTGCGGCTGGAATTTGAGCGGGAGGCGGACCGCTGGCTCATGACCGCCCTGGACCAGTCGGGAACGCCGGCCGGCTTTTTGATGATGACCCGGGCGGACTATCAGGCCAACTCCATCCACCTGGGGCTCATCATCGTGGACCCCGCCCGCCGGGGCCAGGGCTTGGGACAGGAGATGGTGTCCCTGGCCCTCCGCTATGCCCGGGAGATTCTGGGCATGGAGCGGGCCACCCTGCGGGTCTTCGCCCACAACCGGGCCGCCCTGGCCTGCTACCGCCGCTGCGGCTTCCGGGAGACAGGGCTGGAGGAGGCATCCTTTCCCCACGGGGACCAGATGTGGGACTGCTATTCCATGGAGGCCCGGCTCTGACGTGCCGCATACGAGGAAACGCCGCTCCGTCTGTCTGGCGGGGCGGCGCTTTTGTGCGGGCGCTACCGTCGGCGGGGCTGAAAGAGGGCGGGCAGCAGGTCCTCCGCCTCCGGGTACATGAGGAAGGCTGTCTCGATCCCCAGGGACTGCCCCGCCTGGAGCTTCCGGCGGAGGGTGGCGGCGTCGTCAAAGAGGACGAAGTGGCTCTCCCCCTCCCGGGTGTAGGTGAAGTACTTGGCGCACAGGTCCGAGGAGTAGAAGACGCTGGGCTGCTCCCGCTCCATCAAGCTGTCCAGCTCCCCCACCGGGAGAGGGCGTCCCTCGCCGCCGGGACAGGGGAGGGGAAAATCCATCCGCAGCCGCTGAAGGTCCAGGGCCAGCCTCCGGCCAAAGCGGCTCTGGGCCTCCTCCAGCCGCTGGCGGAGGACGCCGCCGGAGAGGGCGGTGCAGATCAAAACAACGGCATGGTCCACCGCCTGGCCGTAGGGCTCCGGCACGAACAACCGCCGGTTATTTCGGCTGAGCACCCGCCCCAGGTCGGACAGAAAGCCGGTCCGGTCCGGGCTGGGAGGCGACTCAAAGTCCGCCAGCACGCCGCTGTAGCCCCGGGCGCCGCACTCCCGCCACACGTCCCGGCACAGGGCGGCGCTGTCCCGGACCGGACCGCAGCCCTGGTCCCCCAGAACCATCATCCCGCCCCGGGTGGACACCAGCAGGTTGCGGCGGGTCAGGCGGCCCTCGGGGCCGATCCGGTAGGCCACGTGGGCCAGCCGGTCGGTGAAGCGGGCGGCCGGGCGGAGCTTGTCGGGCGAGACGGCCAAATAGAGCTGCACGGTGTGGATCCCCCCTTGTGAAACCGGCGAAGCCGTGTTATACTGTGCTAAACTATGCGACCGAGGAGGACGCTATGCCTTTTTCCCTGATCCCGGACCGGGTGCTGGACCGGTACTCCGACGTGACGCCCCAGCTGCTGGAGTCCTGCGGCGTGAAGCTGCTGCTGTGCGACCTGGACTACACCCTGGCCCCCAAGTCCGTCCCCAAGCCGGACGGGGCGCTGCTGGCGTGGCTGGAGAACTGCCGCCAGAGCGGCGTCACCGTTATGATCCTCTCCAACAACCGCTCCTCCCGCCGGGTGGAGACCTTCTGCGGGGAGCTGGGGATCGACTACGTGGGCCACGCCGGGAAGCCCTCTGTCCGGGGCTACCGCCAGGCCATGGACCGGGCGGGGATAGGGCCGGAGCGGACCGCCATGCTGGGGGACAAGCTCCTCACCGACGTGCTGGGGGCCAGGCGCTGCGGCGTGCTGGCCCTGATGGTGGAACCCCTTGGGGGGCCGGTGGGGGCCTGGAACCACGTGCTGCACCTGCTGCAGCGTCCCTTCAAGGCCATTGCGAAAAGGAGATATGAAAAACATGAGCAGATTTGACAAGATCGCCGCCAGGCTGGACGCCTTCGGCCTGGACGCCATGCTGGTCACCAGCGGCCCCAACCGGCTCTACGCCGCTGGTTTCCCCTCCTCCGCCGGACTGGCGGTCATCACCAAGGACGGCAGTTGGTTCTTCACCGACAGCCGCTACATCGAGGCGGCGGGGAAGGCCATCACCGGGGCGGAGGTCCGGGAGAGCACCCGGGAGAACCCCGCCTCCAAGCAGGCCGCCCAGATTCTGGAGAAGCACGGCGTGAAGCGCCTGGGCTACGAGGAGGACTACATGACCGTCGGGGAGTATGAGTCCCTGCGGAAGGCCCTGCCCTGCGAGATGGTCCCCGCCACCAAGCTGGTGATGGACCTGCGCTCCGTAAAGGACCAGGCGGAGATCGACTGCCTCATCGCCGCCCAGCGCATCGCGGAGAAGGCCCTGACGGAGACGCTGAACTTCATCCAGGTGGGGCGCACGGAGCGGGAGATCGCCGCCTACCTCCAGTATAAGATGCTGTCCTACGGCGGGGAGAAGATGTCCTTTGAGCCCATCGTGGTCAGCGGCCCCAACAGCAGCATGCCCCACGGCGTGCCCTCGGACAAGCCGGTGGCGGCGGGGGACTTCATCACCATGGACTTCGGCTGCGTCAAGTACGGCTACTGCTCCGACATGACCCGCACCGTGGCCGTGGGCCACGTCACCGAGGAGATGGAGAAGGTCTACCACACGGTGCTGGCGGCCCAGCAGGCGGGCATCGCCACAGCCAAGGCCGGCGTCCCCGGCAAGGCCGTCCACGAGGCGGGGGCCAAGGTCATCGCCGACGCGGGCTACGGCGCCTACTTCGGCCACGGCTTCGGCCACGGTCTGGGCGTGGAGGTCCATGAGCAGCCCGGGGCGGCTCCCTCCTGCGCCGATCCCCTGCCTGTGGGGGCGGTGATCTCCGCCGAGCCGGGCATCTATCTGCCCGGGAAGTTCGGCGTGCGGATCGAGGATATTATTATTATTGAGGAGGGCGGCTGCCGGGATATTATGGAGGCCCCCAAAGACCTGTTGATCCTCTGATCTCCGCAGCGGCGGTCCCCCTCCCCCCAAGCAGTGAACATTGTGAGATTTTGTCCTTGCAATTTGGGGATCTGCGGTGTTATACTGTATGGTGAGGTATATTTGGGAGGTTAATCGCAAATGGAAGTATCGAATTTGTTCGTCTGCCTTATGGGTATGGGCGTTACCTTTATCGGGCTGATCTGCCTGATCCTGCTGATCACACTGATGGGCAAGATCGTCGGCGGCGGGACAGCGGCCAAAACGGCCGAGCCCTCCCCCTCCGCCGCCCCGGCAGCTCCCGCGGCCCCCGCTTCCGTCTCCCCCGCAGTCCGGGCGATCCCCAACCGGGGGGAGCTGGTGGCCGCCGTGTCCGCCGCCATCGCTGAGGAGCTGGGGACTGACATTTCCGCCATCCGCATTCTCTCCCTCGCCCCTGTGGGCGGTGCAGCCTATACTGTACCCAATCGGGGCGAGGTGGTGGCCGCCGTGTCCGCCGCCATTGCCGAGGAGCTGGGGACTGACATTTCCGCCATCCGCATTCTCTCCCTCACCCCTGTGGGCGGCGCCGCCTACGCTGTACCCAACCGGGGTGAAGTTGTGGCCGCCGTGTCCGCCGCCATTGCCGAGGAGCTGGGCACCGACGTCTCCGCCATCCGCATCCTCTCTCTCACTCCTGTGGGCGGCGTCTCCCGTGCCGCGTCTGACCGGGGAGCCCTGGTGGCCGCCGTATCCGCCGCCATCGCCGAGGATCTGGGCACCGATGTGTCCGCCATCCGCGTCCTCTCCATGCGGCAGGCGGCCTGACATAGCCGCAAATTCCGGGGGAGCGCGCGCCAAAAGCGCGCGCCCCTCTTTTTCAAGTCGGCGTTAAGATTTTAACGTTAACACAGCGAATTCCTATAGTACACTGGGGCCGGCGCCGCGGCGCTTTTCGCCCTGAGAGGAGGTGGTGCGATGCTCTCACCCAGGAAACAGGAGCGTCGGCACATCCTGCGGGACATCCTGATCACCGCCGGACTTCTGTTGCTGGGAGTTCTGCTCAGCACTCTGCTGATGATCGTGGACCACACCGGCGGGTTCGCCTCCATGATCTTCGTGCTGATGGTGGTCCTGGTGGCCCGGCTCACCGACGGATACGTCTACGGCGTCGCCGCCTCCTTCTTCAGCGTCATTCTCGTCAATTACGCCTTCACCTACCCCTACGGGGCCGTGGACTTCACCATCGCCGGCTACCCGCTGACCTTCCTCACCATGCTGTCCGTGTCCCTCATCGTCAGCGCCATGACCAGCCAGATCAAGCGGCAGGAAAAGCAGCGGATCGAGGCGGAACGGGAGGCCCTGCGGGCCAATCTTCTCCGGGCGGTGAGCCACGATCTGCGCACACCGCTCACCTCGATCGTGGGCTCCACCTCCGCGATTCTGGAGAACGCCGACGTGCTGTCCCGCCAGCAGAAGGCGGAGCTTCTCAGGGGCGTCCGGGACGAGGCCCAGTGGCTGATCCGCATGGTGGAGAATCTGCTGTCCATCACCCGCATGGGGGACCCCGCCGCCCGGATCGACAAGGAGCTCCAGGCGGTGGAGGAAGTGCTGGCCAGCGTGGCGGCCAAGTTCCAACAGCGATTTCCCGCCATCCATCTGGAGCTGGCGGCGCCGGAGGAGCCCCTGTTCGTGCCCATGGACGCCATCCTCATCGAGCAGGTATTGATGAACCTGCTGGAAAACGCCGCCTGCCACGGGCACTGCGCCCATATCCGGCTTTTCGTGGAGCTGGAGGGCCAAATGGCGGTTTTTACCGTCCAGGACGACGGCCAGGGCATTTCTCCCGACGTCCTCCCGACCATTTTCACCCCCCATCTGCGAAGCCAGACGCACTCCACCGACGCCCGGCGGAACATGGGCATCGGCCTGTCGGTCTGCCTGTCCATCGTCAAAGCCCACGGCGGCGTCATGTCCGCCGCCAACGCCCCGGAGGGCGGCGCCGTCTTCCGCTTCACCCTGCCGGTGGAGGAACTCTCTATGGAGGATACAAGCCATGAAGATCAAGGAAAAGATCCTCATCATCGAGGATGAGGCCAATATCAGCAGCTTCATCGCCGCGGTGCTGGAGGCCAACGACTACGACACCATGGCCTCCCCCACCGGGAGCAAAGCCATCACCATGATCACCTCCCACTGCCCGGACCTGATCCTGCTGGACCTGGGTCTTCCGGACATGGACGGCATCAGCATCATCCGGTTCGTCCGGGAGTGGTCCACCTGCCCCATCATTGTCATCTCCGCCCGCAACCACGAGCGGGACAAGGTGGAGGCCCTGGACGCCGGGGCCGACGACTACATCGTCAAGCCCTTCGGCACCTCGGAGCTGCTGGCCCGGATCCGCACCGCCATCCGCCACACCCGTACCCACCTGCCCAACGGCAGCATCGCCCAGTCCGGCCAGTTCAAGGCCATGGGCCTGGTCATCGACTATGACAAGCACCAGGTCCTGGTGGACGGCCAAAGCGTCCACCTGACCCAGAACGAGTACAAGCTGGTGTCCCTGCTGGGGAAGTACGCCGGGCGGGTGCTGACCTACGATTTCATCATCCGTCAGCTCTGGGGCCCCAAGGCCAAGAGCGACAACCAGATCCTGCGGGTGAACATGGCAAATATCCGCAGAAAGATTGAAAAGAACCCGGCGGAGCCAAAATATATCTTTACGGAGATCGGCGTGGGCTACCGCATGGTGGACCCGGACTGATCCCAAAACCGCAGAGAGGCCCTGGCCGGCGCTTTGATTTCAGCGCCGGCCGGGGCCTTCTTAGTTATCCTACAGCATAACCGGGACAGGCGCCCGGATGGTCAGGCTGTCCGGGGTGACGCGGCAGTCCCAGGCCAGGACCTGGACGCCGGCCGCGGCGGCCTCCCGCAGAGCCCGGCCGAAAGCGGGGTGGGTCTGGTCGTTGGGCCGAAACAGCCGGGGGCCCTCCATCTGGACCACGAAGACCACCGCAGCCCGCAGCCCCGCCTCCACCGCCCGCCGCAGCCCGTGGAGGTGCTTGACCCCCCGCTCCGTGGGGGCGTCGGGGAACAGGACCTCCCCCTCCCGCTCCAGGGTCACCCCCTTCACCTCCACCAGGATGGGGCCCTTTCCGTCCTCCAGGAGGAAATCAAAGCGAGAGTCCTCCCAGACATGCTCCGGCCGGAGAGCCGTCAGCCCCGGCAGGAAGCCGCCGGCGGCGGTAAACTCCCCAAACACTTTATTCGGAGCCTGCGCGTCCATGTTGATGAGCAGATTTCCCTTCTCCACAGCCACCAGATCGCAGGCCGTCTTTCGCTTCGGATTTGACGCCTGTTCCAGGTAGACCGCGGCTCCGGGGACCAGCAGTTCCCGGCAGCGCCCCGTGTTCTTGACGTGGCAGACCACCTCCGCCCCGTCGATCTCTACCCGGGCTACAAACCGGTTGGGCCGGGCCAGGAATCTGCCCCGGCAGATGTTCTCGTAGCGCACAGCGCACCTCTCCCCTTTCTCCGCACGGTGATCGCGGCCCCGCTCCCGCGACTGCTCCGCCCGCTGTCTCGGGCCGCAGCGCGGGGGGACTGCTTTCCAACAGCATACCACAGCGGCGCAAAAATGCAAACCCGGAAAAATAATGGAAAACTTGTGGGAAATGTGGCATCGAATGGCTTGAATTACGGAACATCCTCTGTTATAATGATTGTAACTTTGCGCAAGCGGTATATGTCACAAATTTCACAGGCAATCGCTGCCGCTCCGCAGCCGCCGGCAGGGGGAATTCTCCGGAGTTTTCCCGCCGTCACCGCTGCGGTATCACAGAGGACTATTTATTTGTAAGGAGAGAAACGCGATGAAAAAGTACAGAGTGAATGTGAACGGCACTGTCTATGAGGTCGCCATTGAAGTCATGGACGGCTCCGCCCCCGTGGCGGCCCCTGCCGCTCCCGTAGCGGCCCCCGCCGCCCCTGCCGCCCC
>DVGP01000007.1 GCA_018712665.1 Candidatus Pelethomonas intestinigallinarum
GCTCAACGGACAGAGAGGGGCCGCCGCCGGCTGCAAGCGGCCCTCCGGGCGGAGGCGGGAAGGTGCGTCCGGGAGTGGGCGGGGCAATGCCCGCCGTTTGGGCCGCGATACTGGCCTCCCTGAGTGAAACAGGAGAGTGGAACCGCGCCGCAAGCGCCTCTCCGTCCCAATGCGGGACGGCGGGCGCTTTTTTGTTTGGTCCACATACTTTTTCTTGAAAGAAAAAGTATCAAAAAGAACTTCTCCGCAAAACTCCGTTTTGCGTATATATAATTTTACAATGTGTTGCGTATCGTCATATGATAAGTTGATAAGCGAAACGAAGTTTCGCGCAAAAAGTTTCTTTTGATTCTTTTCTTTTCAAAGAAAAGAATGGAGACCCCTTGAGGAAAGGACCATTGTTATGCTGATAGAGACTCTGGGCGCGTACCAGCGGCGGGACCCCGCCGCCCGCAGCAAGCTGGAGATCCTGCTGCTGTACGCCGGCGTACACGCCATTCTATACTACCGGCTGGCCCACTGGCTCCACCGCCACGGGCTGAAATTCCTGGCCCGCTTCCTGTCCCAGTGGGCCAGGTTCTGGACCGGCATTGAGATCCACCCCGGCGCCGTCATCGGCCGCCGGCTGGTCATCGACCACGGCACCGGCATCGTCATCGGCGAGACCGCCGAGCTGGGAGACGACTGCCTGCTCTACCAGGGGGTGACCCTGGGGGGCACCGGCAAGGATGTGGGCAAGCGCCACCCCACCCTGGGCAGCAACGTGATGGTGGGGGCGGGGGCCAAGGTCCTGGGCCCCATCACCATCCACGACAACGCCCGAATCGCCGCCGGGGCGGTGGTGCTCCAGGAGGTGCCCGAGGGGGCCACCGCCGTGGGGGTCCCCGCCCAGATCGTCCGGGTCAACGGGGAGAAGGTCCACCGCTACGCCGACGAGGTGGACCAGACCAGCGTGGAAAACCCCACCTTGAAGAAGATCGAGGCTCTGACCCGCCGGGTGGAGGAGCTGGAAAGGCGGCTGGCGGAGCAGTCCGCCCCCGGCAGCCAGGCCTCCTGACCCCCCCCAACACAACAGAGAAAACCATCCGAAAAGGAGAACGCATATGTACCTGTACAATTCCGCCACCCACAAGAAGGAGACCTTCACCACCCACACCCCCGGCCACGTGGAGATGTACACCTGCGGCCCCACGGTGTACCACTACGCCCACATCGGCAACCTGCGGTCCTACATCATGGAGGACGTGCTGGAGAAGTTCCTGCGCTACGAGGGCTGGGACGTCCACCGGGTCATGAACATCACCGACGTGGGCCATCTGGCCAGCGATGCCGACACCGGCGAGGACAAGATGCTCAAGGGGGCCAAGCGGGAGCACAAGTCCGTCATGGAGATCGCTAAGTTCTACACCGACGCTTTCTTTGCGGACTGCGAAAAGCTGAACATCAAGACCCCCGACGTGGTGGAGCCCGCCACGGACTGCATCGGCGAGTATATCAAGATCGTCTCCGGCCTCATCGACAAGGGCTACGCCTACCTGGCCGGGGGGAACGTGTACTTTGACACCTCCAAGCTGGGCCGGTACTATATCTTCAACGACCACGACGAGGAGGATCTGGCCGTGGGCGTCCGGGAGGGCGTGGAGGAGGACACCAACAAGCGGAACAAGAACGACTTCGTCCTATGGTTCACCAAGAGCAAATTCGAGGACCAGGCCCTGAAGTGGGACTCCCCCTGGGGAGTGGGCTACCCCGGCTGGCACATCGAGTGCACCGGCATCTCCCTGAAGCACAACGGGGAGTACCTGGACATCCACTGCGGCGGCATCGACAACGCCTTCCCCCACCACACCAACGAGATCGCCCAGTCTGAGGCCTATCTGGGCCACCCCTGGTGCAAGCAGTGGTTCCACGTCCACCACCTGAACACCAACTCCGGGAAGATGAGCAAGTCCAAGGGCGAGTTCCTCACCGTATCCCTCCTGGAGGAGAAGGGGTATGATCCCCTGGCCTACCGACTGTTCTGCCTCCAGAGCCACTACCGCAAGTCCCTGGTGTTCACCTGGGAAAACCTGGACAACGCCCAGGGGACCTATCAGAAGCTGATCCGCCGGGTGGCGGCGCTGAAGGACGGCGGCGGGGCCGTGGATCAGGAGGTCGTGGGGCAGTACAAGGAGAAGTTCATCCAGCAGGTGGGCAACGACCTGAACACCTCCATGGGCGTCACCGCCCTGTACGACGTGCTGAAGGCCAAGGCCAACGACGAGACCAAGCTGGCCATCCTGAGGGACTTCGACCAGGTGCTGGGGCTGAGCCTGCTGGAGAAGGCCGCCGCCCTCCGGGAAAAGGAGGCCGCCCAGACCGCCAGCACCGGCGAAGGCGGTTTTACCATCACCGGCGAGGGGGACCCGGCCATCGACGCGCTGGTCCTCCAGCGGGCCCAGGCCAAGAAGGCCAAGAACTTCGCCGAGGCCGACCGCATCCGGGATGAGCTGAAAGCGCAGGGCATCGAGGTCACCGACACCAAGGACGGCGCCGTGTGGAAGCGGATATGATCTGAAAAAGCCTCGCAGAGTTCGCGCCGCGCACGGTGCGAAAAAAATGATATCGTTTTTCCGGCGGGGTGTACGTCGGAAAACACTTTACGCGGAGCGAGCGTCGCAGGGGCCATAGGCCACGAGGCGCAGAGCGAAGCGAATCTCCCTTGTCGGAAAAGGCGTCAGCCTTTTTCGACAAAGTAGAGGAGCGGGGCCGCCGGCCCCGCTCCTCTACTCCTGTCCCCTCTGCTCCGCCCGCCAGGCGAAGTAGTCCTCCGCCATGGTCCAGTCGCTGTCCGTCCAGTCCAGAGGCGGCTTCTCATACCACAGCCGCCTGCCGCCGCAGCCGGACAGGGACAGTGTCAGGACGAGGGCCGCCAGCAGCGCCGCCAGCCCCCTCCTTCCACGCCTGTTCACTGTGCGCTCTCCTCCCATGTGGATGTTTCACCGCACCGGCCCCGGGGGCGGACAGGCCCCCGGGCGGTGGGTGAAAAACAAAAACGACGTGCAGGAAGCGGTCCTACACGACGCAAGGAGCGAACGCTCTTGATGCGACACAGGCATGGGGAGAAAACGGCAAATCCACCCCTTGCGTGAGGAGCGGAATCGTCGTATAATATCCATGCGGTGCGGCCAACCTGGGGCCGTTGTGTAGGTGGTCTCAGCACCTGCGCAGGCTTGCGGATGTTGGCGCATTCGCAAGCTGCCGCATTTTTGTTTTTCGTGTCGATTATAGCAGGAACATACTTTCTTTGCAAGGGGTTTTCTGGAAAAGGCCGGGGTGGTATGGCGGACCACCCCGGCCTTGTTCATCGCCCCACAGCGGGGATGTTCCCTCATTCCCCGGCAAAATAGGCATACTTCCCTTCCGCCCACTCCAGCACGGCGCCATACGGGACGCCGGTCTCCGGGAGATAGGTCACGCCATCCACCGACATGGAAGTTTCGCCAAACAGGACGACGATCTCGTGCCCGTTGATCACCTTTTCCCTGGGGTTATAGGTAAACCGGTAGACCCAGTCCTCCGTGAATTCGCCCTGGGACGGCTGGATCCTCATCTCCGCCAGAGACGACATCGAGACGGGATCATAGCAAAAGACCGGCTCCCCGCCCTCCTGCCCGGCATACTCCAGCTTTACCACAGGGGCGGAGCGGATCTCCTCCATGACGCCGCTGTCCTCCGCCTCGCCCGGGGCGCAGGCCGCAAGCAGAAGGCAGACAGCGCATATCAGGAGCAGGATAAACCGCTTTCTCATATGTCCCCCTTCCACAGCCCGCATAAGACCTCACCTTTGGGACCATCATAGCATAGATCCGTCTCCCCCGCAAGCGGGCAGATAGGCCGAACGAGGAGAGCCCCAGCGTAGGACTCTCCTCGTTCGATCACAGGAAGGTCTTCATCTCCTCGATGTTGGCCTGCTCGGTCTTGAGCAGCTTGTCCGCCAGGTCCTTCACCCTGGGGTCCTCAGGGCGGCAGTCCCGGAGGGTGCGCAGGCTCTTGGTCACCCCCATGGTGGAGCCCTGGATCATCATTTCCGCGATTTTGGTGGAGGAGTGGTCCACCATGGTCTTCATGGCGCTCATCAGCTCGCTGGACAGCTTGGCCGCCGCCCCCACCCCGTCGGGCTGGACGCCGCGGGAGCGGAGCATGTCCCCGGCGCTGGCCTGCAATTCCCGGTACTCCCGCTTCTGCCGCTCCAGGGCCTGCCGCAGGGACGGGTCCCGGCTGTACCGGAGCACCGACGTAATGCCGTCCTGGCCCATCTCGGCGGTCTGGTAGACGTGGCTGAGCAGATCGATCTCGTTCATGGTCATCACCTCATCCCCAGTATACCCGGCGCAGCCCCCTTGCAAAGCTGGTAAAGTTGTCGTATGATGGACACATCAACCAAAGAAAAGAGGAACCCTATGGAACTCAGCCAAGCCCTGGAGCAGCTCGCCGCGCTCCAGACCAAACTTTACGCCTATCAGTGTGCCTCCTCCAGTCTGTATCTGGACAGCGTCACCGTGGCCCCCAGGGACACCGCCCAGGGCCGCGGCGTGGCCCTGGGGGTGCTGGCGGGGGAGCAGCACAAGCTGCTGACCGACCCGGCGGTGGGCCAGCTGCTGGACTTTTTGGACCAGCACACCGAAGAACTGTCTCAGCTCCAGCGCCGCCAGGTGGAGGAGCTGGGCCGGAACTACCGCCAGCTTCAGCGCATCCCCGCCGACGAGTACATGGCCTATGCCCAGCTTACCAACCAGGCCAGCGACGTGTGGCACAAGGCCAAGGAGAACAACGACTTCGCCTCCTTCCAGCCGGTGCTGGAGCGGCTGGTGGCCTTCAATCAAAAGTTCGCCGGCTACTACGACCCGGACAAGGTCCCCTACGACGCCCTGTTGGGTGAGTATGAGCGGGGGGTGGACATGGCCTATCTGGACCGGTTCTTCGCCGCCGTCCGGGAAAAGCTGGTGCCGGTGATCCACGCCATCGGGAAAAAGGAGCAGCCCGACGACAGCTTCCTCTTCCGCCACTACCCGGTGGAGGCCCAGCGCAAGTTCTCCGACTACCTGATGGAGGTACTGGGGCTGGACCGCTCCCACTGCGCCATCGGGGAGACAGAGCACCCCTTCACCCTGGAGTTCAACAACAAGGACGTGCGCATCACCACCAACTACGACCCCCACAACGTGGCCAGCTCCATGTACTCCGTCATCCACGAGGGGGGCCACGCCAAGTACGAGCTGAACATCCGGGACGACGTGCAGTACACCTGCCTGTCCGGCGGGGTGTCCATGGGGGTCCACGAGAGCCAGTCCCGGCTCTACGAGAACCTCATCGGCCGCTCCCTGCCTTTTATTCAGGCAATCTTCCCCAGGATGCGGGAGTTCTTCCCGGAGCAGCTGTCCGACGTGACGGCGGAGCAGTTCTACCGGGCGGTGAACAAGGCCCAGCCCTCCCTCATCCGCACCGAGGCGGACGAGCTAACCTACTGCCTGCACATCATGGTGCGCTATGAGATCGAAAAGCAGCTCATCGGCGGCACCCTGGCGGTTGCCGACGTGCCCGCCACCTGGAACCGGCTTTACAAGGAGTATCTGGGAGTGGACGTACCCGACGACAAGCGCGGCTGTCTCCAGGATTCCCACTGGTCGGGCGGCTCCTTCGGCTACTTCCCCTCCTACGCCCTGGGCAGCGCCTACGGCGCCCAGATGCTGCGGAACATGGAGAGGGAGTTCGACGTATGGGGCCCGGTGTCCCGGGGGGACCTGTCCCAGGTGTCCGCCTGGCTGAAAGACAAGGTCCACCAGTACGGCGGCCTGCTCACCCCGGCGGAGGTGGTGCGCAACGCCTGCGGGGATTTTGACCCCACCGTGTACACCGACTACCTGGTGGACAAGTACAGCAAGCTCTACGAATTGTAATTTTTGCATCTTCTATTCCATTTTGCTATCACAGGAGGGGTTTTCCATGGAACTTGATCTCGGAGCCATCACCGCCCAGGCCCGCCAAGCCGCGGCGGAACTGCTGGAAGTTGCAAAGCTGGAGGAGGGGGACCTGTTCGTGGTGGGCTGCTCCTCCTCGGAGATCGCGGGGGGACAGATCGGCCACGCCTCCAGCCTGGAGGCCGCTCAAGCGGTGTTCGCCGGTATCTATCCCCTGCTCCGGGAGCGGGGGATCTGGCTGGCCGCCCAGTGCTGCGAGCACCTGAACCGGGCCCTCATCCTGGAGCGGGACTGCGCCCGGCAGTACGGCTATGACCCGGTGTGCGTGGTGCCCCAGCCCAAGGCGGGGGGCTCCTTTGCCACCACCGCCTGGCGCAGCTTTACCTCACCCGTGGCGGTGGAGCACATACGGGCGCACGCCGGGCTGGATATCGGCGGAACCCTCATCGGTATGCAGCTGCGGGATGTGGCGGTTCCGGTGCGCCTGAGCCTTACACACATTGGACAGGCAATCCTGCTATGCGCCCGTACCCGGCCAAAGC
>DVGP01000035.1 GCA_018712665.1 Candidatus Pelethomonas intestinigallinarum
GGCCAGCACCACCGGGGAGCCGTGGCAGTGGAACTCGGCGCTGTCCTCCCCGGTGTAGCTGTGGCCGGCGGCAAAGGTCACCGCCAGACACCGGTCGATGACCTGCCCCCCCTCGTCCAGGAGAGCGCCCAGGACCATCTGCCGCCGGGGGTGGTCCGACAGCTTCCGCCCGTCCAGAGGGCGGAACACCCGGTCGGCGGCGGCCAGGGCCTCGGGCCCCGACACCCGGAGGACCCCGATGGCGGTGATCTGGTTTCCTGTGGAGATGGCGGCAATGGTGTCCATTCTCTGCTTCCTTTCTTTGCCAGTTCCATCGGCAATCATTGATTTTCTATTCGGGACCTCGTGGGGGCTACCCGCCCCCACGCCCCGGGGTGGGGAGTTTCGCCCCCCGGGGAGAGGGGCGTCTCGGGGGCTGCGCGCCCCCACGCCCCGGGGATGGGGAGTTTCGCCCCCCCGGGGCGAGTGACTTTTTCGACGCCGAAAAAGTCACCAAAAAGGCGCCGGGGACACCCCGGTCCCCGATTTTTGCCCAATCGGATTTTTCAGATTTGAAATTGCGTTGCCACTGAATCAGGTTTTTGTCATCTGATCTGTGGCGGGTTTATCGACGATACTTCGGCTGCCGCCCGCGTCGGCACAAGCTCCGCATCCCTCATCCTGCCGCAAGCGGCAGGCTTCGGTCGCTGCGCTGCGCCTCCTTCTTCCTCGGCAACTCCGCTGGTTTGCCTCGGAGCGGCCCCTCCGGGGCCGTTTTAGCCTCGCGTCGGACTTGCGGCAATACAGGGGGGAATCCAAAGGGGGCGAGCCCCCTTTGTGTCGTCGTGGGGGAGGGGTACATAGGGGAGGGACCCCATCGAAAGGGTCCCGCCCCTATGCGGCTTTTTGGTTACTTTTTGTCCGCACAAAAAGTAACCCGGGGTCCGGGGGCGGAGCCCCCGCAAAGCCCAGAGTGTGGGGCTGTAGGCCCCACAAAGAACAGAAAATCTATTTTTCCATTTTCCAGTACGCCGCGCTGTAGGGCGGCAGTTGGCTGCCGCCGCCGAAGTCGTGGAGCGCCCCGGTGATCAGGTCCACCGCCCGGCCGCAGCCGGCGTCGAAGTGGGCGGTGTAGGGGGCGCTGTCGGCATTGACGGCCACCAGCACCCGCTCCCCCTCCGCGGCCCGCTCAAAGATGTACTGCCGGTTGGTGAGCAGGACCGTGCGGTAGGCCCCATGGCACAGGGCGGGGCTGCGCCGCCGGGCGGCGGCCAGGGCGGCGATGAAGTCCGTCAGCTCGTTCCATACCGGCTTTTCCACCGCCGGGCGGAGGGCGGCGTCCCCGTCGGACTTTCGCCCCTCCATGCCCCACTCGCTGCCGTAGTACACCGCCGGGACCCCGGGTATTCCGAAGAGGAGGCCGTAGGCGGGGACCAGGTGGTTCTTGTCCGTCAGCCGGGTGGCGATGCGCTCCACGTCGTGGTTGTCCAGGAAGTTCAGCAGGGGCCTGCCCCGGTAGAGGCACCAGGGGTCGGCGCCGAACTGCCGCTGGATGCTGTGGCCGATCTCGAAGAGGTTCATGGAGTTGAAGGCGGACCACAGGCCCTTGTGGCATTCGTAGTTGGTGACGCTGTGGCACAGCTCCGGCCCCATCCACCGGTTGTAGTCCCCGTGGAGGCACTCCCCCATGAGGGGGAAGTCCGGCTTCAGGCCCTCGGTGAAGGCCCGGAGCTGGCGCAGGTAGTCGGGGCTCAGGCAGTAGGCCACGTCCAGCCGCAGCCCGTCGATGCCGAAGCGGTCCACCCAGGAGCGGATGGCGTCGAACTGGTGGCGGACCACGTCGGGGTTCCCCAGGTTCAGCTTCACCAGCTCGTAGTGACCCTCCCAGGACTCGTACCAGAGGCCGTCGTGGTAGCCGGTGTCGCCGCCGAAGTCGATGCGGAACCAGTCCCGGTAGGGGCTTCGCTCCCGCTTCTCCAGCACGTCCCGGAAGGCCCAGAAGCCCCGGCCCACGTGGTTGAACACCCCGTCCAGCATCACCCGGAGCCCGGCGGCGTGGAGGGCGTCGCAGACCCGCTTGAGGTCCTCCTCCGTGCCCAGCCGGGGGTCCACGGTAAAGTAGTCCCGGGTGTCGTACCCGTGGCGGTCGCTGTCGAAGAGGGGGTTGAAGAGCACCGTGTCCGCCCCCAGGGCATTGATGTGCTCCACCCAGTCCAGCACCCGCAGGATGCGGTGGGCCTGGACGCCGTCGTTTTCCGTCGGGGCGCCGCACAGCCCCAGGGGATAGATCTGATAGACCACAGCCTGATCGAACCACATAGGAAAAACCTCCCGTTGAAAAGTCAGTCATACACAAACTTCTGCTGCACCAGTATAGCCAAAACGCCGCCCTTTGTCAAAGCCGCACCGACCAGTCCCCGAAGCGGAAGGTCCCGGCCCCGTGGCGGAGCTGTCCCCGGTCCCGGAGCTGGCGGAAGGCGTCCCGCGTCCGGGGCACGATCTCTGGCGGGGGATCCGGGTCGTGGTGTCCGGGGAAGACCCTCTCCACCGGCAGGGCGGCGATCCGCTCCAGGGACTGGAGGTAGGCCGCCGGGTCCGTGGAGGGGAAGAAGGCCAACAGCTCCCCCCTGTAGACCAGGTCCCCGGTGAAGAGCCAGCCCCGGTCCGCCTCGTAGAAGCACATGTGTCCAGGAGAGTGGCCCGGAGTGTGGAGGACCCGGAGGGAGCGGCCCCCCAGGTCAATCTCATCCCCGTCGGCCAGCAGGGCCGCGGGCGTCCCCTGAAAGAGCTGGTAGGCGTTGACGACAAATCCCTCCGGCAGCCGGCACCGGTCCGCCACCATGGCCCGGACCGCCTCCACGGGCTGGGGATACGCCCCCTGGAGCCAGGGCAGCTCCAGGGCGTGGGCGTAGAAGGCGGGGAAGTGCCAATGGCCGCCCACGTGGTCCCAGTGGACGTGGGTGGCCACGGCGGTCAGGGGCATGTCCGTCAGCGCCTCCAGGGGCTCCCGGATGTCCCCGATCCCCAGGCCGGTGTCGATGACCAGCCCGCGGTCCCGGCCCAGCAGCAGGTAGCAGTGGGTCTCCTCCCAGTGGCGGTACTCGCTGAGGCGCCAGGTGTCCGGCGCGATCTGTTCCATGGTGAACCAGTCGTCCATATGCTTTCGCCTCCAATGGCCGCGGCCCGGCGAGAGCCGGGCCGCGTATGCCGCTTTGTTCTATTTCTCAATGGGACCCTTGTAGTCCAGGATGCCCCCCAGATTCGTCACCCGGGTGAAGCCCAGCTTGTCCAATGCCTTGCAGCCCCGCTGGCTCCGGGCGCCGCTCTGGCAGTAGAGGAAGAGGGGCGCGTCCTTGGGCCGGTCCATGGCCGGGATCTGGTTGAGGGGCACGTTTACCGCCCCGGGCACATGGCCCCCGGCGTATTCCGCCGCCGAGCGCACGTCCAGGATCACCGCCCCGGGGATCTCTCGGGCCGCCTTCAGCTTGTCGTCAAAATCCGCCCCGGAGATGGGTTCAAAAAAGCTCATCTGTTCCACGTCCTTTTCTCTTTGTTCTCTTTGTCTCGTCGGTATCTGTCGGCCGCGTTATCCCAGCAGCACGTCCAGCAGCATCATCACCAGGAAGCCCGCCATGACGCTGGCGGTGCCGGTGTGGGAGTGCTCCCCCAGGTGGGCCTCCGGGATCAATTCCTCCACCACCACGTAGATCATGGCCCCGGCGGCGAAGGCCAGGACCCAGGGCATCGTGGGCGTGATGTGGCCCGCCACCAGCACCGTCAGCAGGCCGAAGATGGGCTCCACCACCCCGCTGGCGGCCCCGTAGAGGAAGGCCCGGTGGCGGCTGACGCCATGGCCCCGGAGGGGCAGGGACACCGCCGCCCCCTCGGGGAAGTTCTGAAGGCCCATGCCCAGGGCCAGAGCCACCGCTCCCGCCATGGCGCCGCCCTCCTGGGCGGCGATGGCGAAGCTCAAGCCCACGGCCATCCCCTCGGGGATATTGTGGAGGGTCACCGCCAGGACCAGGAGGGTGCTCCGCCGGAGCCTGGCGGGCAGGCCCTCCGGGGCGTCGGACCCGATGTGCAGGTGGGGCAGCAGGCCGTCCAGCAGCATCAGGAACACGCCGCCCAGCAGGAAGCCGCCGCCCACCGGCAGGATCACGCTCTGGCCCATCTCCTCCGCCATCTCCATGGCGGGGATCAGCAGGGACCACACCGAGGCCGCCACCATGACGCCGGCGGCAAACCCCAGGAAGATCCGCTGGACGGAGGGGCTCAGATCCTTGCGGAAGAAGTAGACGGTGGCCGCCCCTAACATGGTGGCAAGGCAGGTGAAGCCAGTGCCCACCAGGGCGTAGAGAAGCTCTCTCTGCAGCAGAGGGATCATCCTTTCTGTTTGCCGGCTCCGCCGGCAGGGGGATTTTTTATTTCACTGAGCGGGGGATGGTTCTTTCCCGGGAACTGCCATTCTGGTCAGTGGCACTGTGGGGGCTGCGGGCCCCACACCCCAGGGATTGGGGAATTTCGCCCCCCGGGGCGAGTGACTTTTTCGACGCCGAAAAAGTCACCAAAAAGGCGCCGGGGACACCCCGGTCCCCGATTTTTGTCCAATCGGTCTATATCAATAGGGAAAGTGCTCTGCCACTGAATGTCGTTTTTTATCTAATCTGTGATCTGGCGGTCAACGATACTCCGCCTGCCGGCCTCTTAAAGGGAGACATGTTTCTATGGGTGCTTGTCGAAATATTCTGCGCAAGATGTGCCAAAAACATTTACGCAGGACAAAACATCACAAAACAGCCTCCGCAAGGGGTGGAGGCCAAAGGGCTGGTCTCTTGGTCAGAGGCAAAAATCAACCGGCGCGGCGGCAGGCACCATCGGGGGCGTTCAGGCAGCCGCGGCGAAACAAAATCAACATAAGGGGGTCCACAGGGGGCATGCTTGCCCCCTGTGCGTGCTTTTGCCTACTTTTCCCACGAGGGAAAAGTAGGTCGGGGCACGGGGGCGGAGCCCCCGAAGGTCTCGACCAGCAGAGCGCTCCGCTCTGGAAAAAATTACTTCTCCTCGGTCACCAGAACATAGATGGTCCCGGAGACCTCGAAGCCCAGCTTGGCCTTGAGCTGGTAGGAGCCGTAGGCCTTGATGGGCTCGTCCATGACGATCTTCTGCTTGGCCAGCTCGATGCCGTGCTGGGCCAGAAGGGCGTCGGAGACCTCCTTGCTGGTGACGGCGCCGAAAAGCTTGCCGTTGGCGCCGGAGCGGGCGGGGATCTTTACCTGTATGTTCTTGAGGGTCTCCGCCACCGCCTCGGCCTCGGCCTTCAGCTTGGCCTCCTGGGCCTTCTTGGCCTTCTCCTGGAGCTTCATGGTGTTGATGGCGTCCGCTGTGGCGGGGATGGCCAGCTTCCGGGGCAGAAGATAGTTGCGGGCATAGCCCTCCGCCGCCTCGATCATCTGGCCCTTTTTGCCCTGGCCCTTCACGTCCTGCTGTAAAATCACTTTCATGATGAAATCCTCCTTAGGTCTGTCTGATTGGTCGGTTATTGGTAATACGCGTCAATGGCGGCGATGAGCCGCTGATAGACCGTCTCCGGCTCGCTGCCCGGCACATGGCCGCCAGCGGTGGTGGAGTTGCCGCCGCCCCCCAGCCGCTCCAGGATCACCTGGACGTTGATCTCCCCCAGGGACCGGCCGGACATGGAGGTTCCTTCTCCGGCCCGGTAGAGCACAATAGAGGCCTGGACCCCCTGGAGAGTCAGCAGGTCGTCGGCGGCCTTGGCGGCGGTGACCCGGGGAACCTCCTTGGTGACCACGGCGATGGCAATGTCACCGTGGTAGAGCTTGGCCTCCCGGATGATGTCGTAGCGCTGGATCATGCTGGGCAGATCGCTCTGGAAGTAGCGGCGGACATCGGAGGTCTCCGCTCCGGCCCGGCGCAGGAAGGCGGCGGCCTCAAAGGTGCGCCCGCCGGTGCGCATCATGAAATTCTTGGTGTCAAGCACGATGCCCGCCAGCAGGGCCTCCGCCTCCACCCGCAGCAGATCCCGGCCCTCCACCATGTACTGCAGCAGCTCCGTTACCAGCTCGGAGGCGGAGGAGGCGTAGGGCTCGTGGAAATTCAGCGCCGCGTTCTCGATATAGGTGGCCGCCCGGCGGTGGTGGTCGATGACCGCCACCCGGTTGCAGCTGTCCAGCAGCTGCCGGTTTTCCACCATGTCCGGCCGGTTGGTGTCCACCACCACCAGCAGGGCCCCGGGCTGTGCGTGGAGAAAGGCGTCGGGACCGGAGATGAACACGCCCTCGTACTCCGGGGCCGCCCGGAGCTTCCGCACCAGGGGCTGCGCGTTGTTGTTGTCCAGGTCGATGACGATCTGCGCCTTTTTCCCCCGCTTCCGGGCGGCGCAGCAGATGCCCGCGGCGGCGCCTACGGCGTCCATGTCCGCGTACTCGTGGCCCATGACATAGACCTGGGTGGCGTCAGCGATCAGATCCCCCAGGGCCTTGGCCATGACCCGGCTCTTCACCTTGGTCCGCTTCTCCGTGCTCTTGGCCCGGCCGCCGTAGAACTGGAAGTCCAGGCTGTCCTTCACCACCGCCTGGTCGCCGCCCCGGCTGAGGGCCATCTCGATGGACTTGTCCGCCCAGCGGAAGGCCTCCCGGTAGGTGTCGTAGTCCTTCCCCACGCCGATGGAGATGGAGGCGGTGACCCCGTCCTCGCTGGAGACCTGGTGGACAGCCTCCAGAATGGAGAATTTTTCCGCCACCAGCTGGGAAAAGACCTGCTCGTCGCACACGTAGAGGTAGCGGTCCCGGTCGTACTTCTTCAGGAGGCCGCCGGTGTCCTTCACCCAGTTGTTGATCTTCTCGTCCACCTGTGCCAGGACGGAGCTCTTTCCCGCCTCGCCGCCGGCCTTGATGATCTCCTCGTAGTTGTCCAGCACCAGCTCGCACACCACCGGGCGGGTGGCCTCGTACAGCTCCTTCAGCCGCTGGCTCTCGGTGACGTCCACGAAATAGGCGGTGACGATCTGTCCCTGGGCGGCGGCCCGGCCCTCCATGCGCGTGGCCGAGCCGTAGACCTGGCAGATGCGCCCATTGATCTCCGCCTGCTCCCCCATCTGTCCGCTGCCGTCCAGGATGCTCTGATAGTGGAAGTCCGGAGCCACCTGGCCGATGGTCATCTGGAAGATGTCGTCCTCCCCGGCGGCCATATCCGCGAAGCTGTCGTTGGTCCAGATGATCTCCCCATTGTCCGCGCGGAAGATCACCACCGGCAGAGGTGTGTTCAAAAGGCTGTTTTTGCTGATGGAGTCCACGCCGCCGGTGATGGTCTCCACATACTGCATCACGCTGCGCCGGCGCTTTTTGGTCTGCCTGCGGTAGAAGATGTACAGCAGCAGGAGCACCACGGCCTCCAGGGCCGCCAGCAGGGGCTCGATGGGAATGGCCACAGCGACGCACAGGGCCAGGCAAAGGAAATACGGCTGCAGGTTGGGTTCGATCAGCCGTGACAGCTTGTTATGCACGCGTTCTCTCCTCCCCAGTTTCTCTCTCTCCGGGCGGCGCGCCTTGAAGGCGGGCGCCGCCCACCCGGAAGGCGGCGCCTTGCGGGGTCCGCTCTCTGCCGCGCTCTGGCCGGTGCCGGCAGCCCTTTCGTCAGGCTTTTGCTGCGCAAAAGCGCGGAGACCATGTGCCGCCTGTCGCGGCGCGGCCTGCAAGTTCAAGGCGGCAGAAGGCGCAGATACCTATGGATATTTGATTGTACCACATCCTTTCCTGAAAAGAAAGGGCAAATCCACCGCCCGGGACCATAAAATCCCGGAATCCCCGCCCGTTCACCCATGACAGAAAATTTATGTATACTTTTGCGGGACACTGTGGTATAATAAATTATGTATAGGCTGCTTTAGGCTTGTCCGGCAGCCGTTTTTGACGGTTTTTCCGGGCCCCGGCAGGCGGGTCCGTGATAAAATACATAAGTAAAACAGGGCTCCCTCTCCGGGAGGCGGGCCCCGTAGGCGTACCCCATACATAGCGGGCGGGTTCCTCCAAGGTCACGCGCGAAGCGAGGCGCGGCTGGCCGGATGCTCCCTCCCGTCTGTTTGCGTGCGTTTTTTCTCAAATCTACTACTACGGACGGGGAGCTTTTGCGTCCCCGCGGAAAAGAAAGGACTGTATCTGATTTTGGCTGAAAAAATGAAAATCATCCCCCTTGGCGGTCTGGACGAGATCGGCAAGAACATGACTGTCTATGAGCACGGCGGAGAGATGATCGTGGTGGACTGCGGCATGGGCTTCCCCGGGGACGACATGTACGGCATCGACCTCATCATCCCCGATGTGACCTACCTGGTGAAAAATAAGTCCAGAATCCGGGGCCTGTTCATCACCCACGGTCACGAGGACCACATCGGGGCCATCCCCTATGTCCTCAAGCAGGTGAACATGCCCATCTACTGCACCCGGCTCACCGCCGGCCTCATCAAGCTGAAGCTGGAGGAGCACGGCCTGCTCAAGTCCACCAAGCTTATCACCGTGGAGGCTGGGGAGATGATCCGGGTGGGCAAGTTCTACGTGGAGTTCATCCACGTCAACCACTCCATCGCCGACTCCGTTGCCTTCGCCATCCATACCAGCATGGGCGTCATCGTCCACACCGGCGACTTCAAGATCGACTCCACCCCCATCGACGGGGCGGTCATCGACCTGGGCCGCTTCGGCGAGCTGGGGAAGGAGGGGGTCCTGGCCCTGCTGGCGGACTCCACCAACGTGGAGCGGCCGGGCTACACCATGAGCGAGCGGGTGGTGGGCAAGACCTTCCACCGGCTGTTCACCGGCTGCAAGCAGCGGATCATCGTCACCACCTTCGCCTCCAACGTCCACCGCATCCAGCAGGTCATCGACGCCGCCGCCGACTGCGGCCGGAAGGTGGCCGTCACCGGCCGGAGCATGGAGAACATCATGAAGGTCGCCACGGAGCTGGGCTACATGAAGGTGCCTAAGAACACCGTGGTGGACATTAACAAGATCAAGTCTCTGCCCCTGGAGAAGCAGGTCATCGTCACCACCGGCAGCCAGGGGGAGGAGATGAGCGCCCTGTACCGCATGGCCTTCTCCCAGCACCGGCAGATCGACGTTGGCCCCGGGGACCGGGTCATCATCTCCGCCAGCGCCATCCCCGGCAACGAGAAGACCATCGGCCGGGTCATCAACGAGCTGTTCCGGAAGGGCGTGGACGTGATCTACAACAAGTCCGACCCCCTCCACGTCTCCGGCCACGCCTGCCAGGAGGAGCTGAAGATCATCCACGCCCTGACCCGGCCCAAGTTTTTCATCCCCCTCCACGGGGAGCAGCGGATGCTCCGCCGCCACGTGAACCTGGCCATGGAGATGGGCATGGACCGGCGGAACATCATCCTGCCGGAGATCGGCAACGTCATTGAGCTGACCACCAAGACCATCAAGGTGGCCGACGCCCCCGCCCCCTCCGGGGAGGTGCTGGTGGACGGCAGTGGCGTGGGCGACGTGGGCTCCGTGGTGCTCCGGGACCGGAAGATCCTGGCCGAGGACGGCATGGTGGTCCTGATCCTCAACATCCAGAACGGCCAGCTGATCACCGATCCCGAGGTCATCACCCGGGGCTTCATCTACGTCAAGGAGTCCGAGGAGCTGATGCGGGAGCTGAAGGAGGTGGCCAAGAACGCCGCCCTCACCGTTATCGGCAAGCGCAGCCGGGACATGGGCGAGCTCCGGGGCGCGGTGAAATCCGCCGTCAGCGGCTACCTCTTCAAGCACACCAAGCGCAGCCCCATGGTCATCCCTGTGGTCAACAAGCTGTAATATATCTCGCGGATATTGCTGAAAGTTGTCGTTTGGCGGCGGCCTTCCCAGAGAAAATTGGCCTGCCGAGCCGGGCGGACCGCCGCTAGCGAAACTTTTAAGAGCGAGGCCCCTCGCAAGAAACAACAGGAGGGCGCCTGGAGCTGCCATGCAGCTCCAGG